>SLDB01000211.1 GCA_007125475.1 Nitriliruptoraceae bacterium
TCAGCCTGTTGGGCCCCGACGGGATCACCGACGGCGAGTGGCAGCAACTGTTCATCACCGCGCCGTCGATCTCGATCCGTGGCGGCACCGACGAGGTGCTGCTCAACGTGATCGGGGAACGCGTCCTGGGTCTGCCCGGCGAACCCCGGGTCGACAAGGACATCCCGTTCTCCGAGGTGCCGCGGTGACGCCCTGCGGTGCATGATCGCCGGAGTCGGACCCCCTGGGGCACGTGGCTGACCGGTCAGCTGTCCCCGTCGGTGGCCGCGACAAGTTCGCTTGGCGGGGGCCGGGACACCCGGTGCACTGCACGGACGCCGGTGGCCGGTGGCACCGGCCGGTCGTAGGCTGGGGAAACGGTAACCGAGGAGTCGCCCGGCAGCGGGTCCTCGTGGTCCGCGGCACTCCGCCGGTGACCGTGCGGAGGTGACCCATGACCGGCCCCGAAGGACTCAGCGAACGACTGCGACTGTTGGTCGACCGGGCCGAGACCATCCTCGACCGGCACGGTGAGGACAGCCCCGCCTACCGCGATCTGCGGAACATCGTCACCCAGCTCGAGGATGGCCTGGATGACATCGGCGGTGGCTGAGCCCGTCGGCGCGATCTCGGCGCTGAAGTCGGGGATGACCGCCGCCCCGATCGGCCTCGACCCTGATCAGGCCGCCGTCGGGCCGGCCCCGGCTTGGAGCACGTCGTCGACGTCGTAGCGGCTGGCGATCCCCCGCAGCGTGGCGACGACGTCGGGGTGCAAAGGCACGCCGGTGCGTCGTCGTACCCGCTCGTACTCGGCCTCCGGCTGACCGGCGACGAGGACGGCGTCGTGACCGGGCGCCGGGGTCGAGGACTTCAGGTCGCCCAGGAAGAGGTCCATCGCGTCGAGGAACGACTCCCGGTCGACGAACGCGTCGACGTCGATCGCGGCGACGAAGTGATTCGCGAAGCTGAGTCCGAGTCGGGCCACGTGGAGGGTGTCGGAGAGGAGGCTGGAGAGGATCTCGGTGACGCACGCCAGTCCGTACCCCTTGTGCGAACCGGACTCGAACGCGGATCCGAGTGGCAGCAGCCGTTCGCGGTGCTCCGGCGCCGGCGGGGTCGCCTCGAGGATCGGGGTGCCGTCGGTGTCGGCGACGACCCCCGGCGGGAGGTCCTGGCCGAGCCGCTCGGCGAGGGTGAGCTTGTTCCCCGGGATCACCGAGGTGGCGGCGTCGAACACGAACGGGGCGTGCTCACGGGCCGGTGCGGCGACCGCGATCGGGTTGGTGCCGAACATCGGGTCGCGGCCGAAGGTGGGGAGCACGCGCGGCGACGCGGCCGTCATGACCAGCCCGATCATGCCGTGGTCGAGGGCCTGCATCGCCGTGTAGGCGAGCATCCCGATGTGGCGACCGTTCCCCATCGAGATCATCCCCACGCCGGTCTCGCGCGCCTTGGCGACGGCGGTCGCCATCGCCCGCGGCCCCATCGACAGCCCCAGGCCCTGATCGGTGTCCCACGACGCCGTGCTGGCGCGCTCGCGGATCACGCGGACCTCGGGGCGGGGGTTCATGTGCCCCGACTCGATCCAGTCGACGTAGTTGGCCAGCATGTTCGACACGCCGTGGCTCTCGACGCCGCGCAGGTCGGCGGCGACGAGGCCTTCGGCGGTGACCGCCGCCTCCTCGGGTCGCATCCCGACGGCGGTGAGGATCGTGGCGGTGTACTCCTGCAGCGACGCCGGGGTGACGAACTCCGCGTCGTCCAGGTTCACCTTGAACATCGTCGGGTCCGCCATCTCGTTCCTCGTCTCGTCGGTGCCGGAAGCCTAGATCTCTCCGCGGGGGCGGTGCGCGTCGCGGCGGGGTCGCTGTTATGGTTCGGCCACCATAGTGTCCCCGCGGCACCGCCTCCGGCGGTCGGGGTCGGGGTGGCGCCGAACGTCGGCTCCGGTGCCTCGCCGTCGGTGGGCCGGGGTGCGGCACGACCGGGACCGTTCGCGTCAGGGGAGCAGCCAGGGTGGACGACGACACGCGGCACGAGGTGGACGTCGACGGGGCCACGATCGCCTACCGGCGGTTCGGGCCGCGTGATGCGCCCCCGCTGTTGCTGGTCCACGGTGGTGGCGCCCACGGGGCGTGGTTCGCCGGGGTGATCCCGCACCTCGTCGACGACCACCACCTCGTCGTCCCCGACCTCAGCGGGCACGGTGAGAGTGGTCGTCGCCAGCGCTACCGGCCGGCGACGTGGGAGGCCGAGCTCGCCGCGGTGATCGAGGACGCCGGGGTCGGTCCACTGGTGGTCGTCGGGCACAGCATGGGCGGGTTCGTCACCGCCCACCTCGCCGGTCACCGCCCCCACCTCGTCACCGGGGCGGTGATCATCGACACGCCGTTCCGCTCCCCGGCTCCGGACGGCAAGCGCCCCCGCTGGCGGAAGGAGCGTCGCCCGCACCGGGTGTACCCGACCTTCGAGGAGGCGCGCCGGCGGTTCCGCTACGTCCCGGACCAGCCGGTCGTCGACGCCGAGCTCACCGAGGTGATCGCGGCTGCCTCGATCACCGCGGTTCCCGACGGCTTCAGCTGGAAGGCCGATCCGCAGGTCTACGGGCGGTTCGACGACCGTGACACCCTCGCGGCGCTGGCGCGGATCGAGGCACCGGTGGCCTACCTCTACGGTGAGCACAGCGCGTTGTGCGACGCCGACACCGCCGCGTTCCTCACGGAGAGCACCCCCGGCGACGTCGAGTCGAGCAGGATCGACGGCGCCCACCACCACGTGGTGATCGACCGTCCCGACGCGTGCGCCACACACGTCCGCGGCTTCCTCGAGCGTCACGTCCGACTCGCCGGGCGTGGGGTGACGTGATGGACCTCACCGACCAGCAGCAGGATCTGCGACGTGCCGTGCGCGAGCTGGCCGCCTCGTTCGACGAGGACTACTGGCTGCGCCACGACGCTGAATCGGCGTTCCCGTGGGAGTTCTACCACGCCTTCGCCGACGCCGGATGGCTGGGGATCGCGATCCCCGAGGAGTACGGCGGCGGGGGTCTGGGGGTGCTCGAGGCCTCCCTGATGCTCGAGGAGGTCGCCGCGTCGGGGGCGGCGATGAACGGGTGCAGCCCGATGCACCTGACGATCTTCGGGCTGAACACCGTCGTGCGTCACGGCAGCCAGGCGCTGCGCGCCGAGGTCCTGCCGCCGGCGGCCACCGGTGAGCTGCACGTCTGCTTCGGGGTGACCGAACCGGACGCCGGCACCGACACGACCAGGATCTCCACGCGCGCGGTGCGCGACGGTGACGAGTACGTCCTCACCGGCCGGAAGGTCTGGATCACCAAGGCCGGCGAGTCGCAGAAGATGCTGGTGCTGACCCGGACGACCCCACGGGACGAGGTGGACAAGCCCACCCACGGGTTGACGCTGTTCCTCGTCGACCTCGACGACGACGCCGTTCACCTCACCGCGATCCCGAAGATGGGGCGGAACGCCGTGACCTCCTACGAGGTCGTCCTCGACGGGTTGCGCACCCCGGCGGCGACGCGGGTCGGTGAGGAGGGGCAGGGGTTCCGCATCCTCCTCGACGGCCTCAACCCTGAGCGGATCCTGTTGGCGCACGAGGCTCTGGGGATCGGGCGCGCCGCGATCCGGCGTGCCGTCGGCTACGCCCGCGAACGGATCGTGTTCGACCGGCCGATCGGTGCGAACCAGGGGATCGCGTTCCCGCTGGCCGAGGCCGTCACCCGCCTCGACGCCGCCGAGCTGATGGCCCGGCACGCTGCGATGCGCTACGACGCCGGCCACGACGTCGGCCGGGAGGCGAACATGGCGAAGTGGCTGTGCGCCGACGCCGGGTTCGCCGCCGCCGACGCCGCCGTGCAGACGCACGGCGGGATGGGGTACGCCCGCGAGTTCCACGTCGAACGCTACTTCCGGGAGGCCCGGCTGATGCGGCTGGCCCCGATCAGCCAGGAGATGGTCCTCAACTACGTCTCCCAGCACGTGCTGGGGCTCCCACGGTCCTACTGATCCCACCGCCGGTCCGCACCCGCCGGCGGCCCCGACGGAGGCGCGATGTCCACCGACGAGCTGCTGCACCTCGAGATCCACGACCGCCGTGCGTTCGCCGACGGCGCCGCGTTCGGTGACGTCGGTGCCTACGAACGGATCACCGCCACCGCCCACCTCGCTGTCGATCCGCAGGCCCCGGCGCAGGCCGGGATCGTCGACCTCGAGCACGCCCCGGTGAACGCCGACGGCCGGGTCGAGCTCGCCTCCGAGGTGATGCTGCTGACCCCCGCCGAGGCCGATGCCGGGAACCGTCGACTGTTCTTCGACTTCGGGAACCGGGGGAACAAGCGCGCGCTGCAGTACTTCAACGACGCGCCGGCGTCGAACGACCCGCTCACCGGGGCCGACGCCGGGAACGGCTTCCTGATGCGCCGCGGGTACAGCGTGGTGTGGGCGGGGTGGCAGGGCGACCTGTTGCCGGGGAGTGGTCGCAGCCTGCTGCACCTGCCGGTCGCCACCCGTGACGGTGAGGCGATCACCGGCCGGGTCCGCGGGGAGTTCATCGTCACCGAGCGGGGGGTGACCACGCAGCCGCTGAGTGGGGCGATCTCGACCCGCAGCCACCCGACGGTGTCGATGGACCCGCGCGACGCGACGTTCACCCGTCGCCGCTACGCCGACGCGCCGCGCGAGGAGATCGGCCCTGAACGGTGGGCGTTCGCCCGCGTCGAGCGTGGCGAGGGGATCGAGGTCGCCGGCACCGAGGCCTCGGTGATCCCGTCGGCGACCCACGTCCACCTCCCCGAGGGGTTCGAACCCGGGTGGATCTACGAACTGGTGTACACCGGGCGCGACCCGCTGGTCATGGGCCTCGGACACGTCGCGGTACGCGACCTCGTGACGTTCCTGCGGCGGTCGGCGTCGGCGGACAACCCGCTCGCCGGTCGGATCGAGCGCGCCTACGCCTGGGGGCGCTCGCAGACCGGGCGGGCGATCCGCGACTTCGTGTGGTGGGGGTACAACGCCGCCGTCGGCGGCGGCCTGGTCTTCGACGCGGTGATGCCGCACGTCTCCGGTGCGGGGCTGCTGTGGATGAACCACCGGTTCGCCAACGGCGTCACCTCGGCCGGGCAGCAGTACGAGGTGCACGACACCCCGGCCGACCACTTCCCGTTCTCCTACGCCGAGACCACCGATCACCTCACCGGCCGCCGGGACGCGATCCTGAAGCGCCCGGAGACCGACCCGCTGGTGATCCACACCCAGACCGCCACCGAGTACTGGCAGCGGCGTGGCTCGCTGGTGCACACCGACACCCGGGGAGCGGACCTGCCCCAACCCGACGGGGTGCGCGTCTACCTGTGGTCGAGCTCGCAGCACCAGGCGGATCCGCTGTTGACCACCCCCACCCGTGGGGTGTGCCAGAACCTGGTGAACCAGGTCGCCACCTCGATGCTGTTCCGGGCCGCCCTCGACGCCCTCGATGCCTGGGCGAGTGACGGCACCCCACCCCCGCCGAGCCGGGTCCCGCTGGTTGCCGACGGCACCCTGGTCGACGTCACCGGGTGGCGCGAGGGCTTCCCGCCGGTCCCGGGGGTGATGCTGCCCCGGGAGCCCAACCGCCTCGAGTTGTTCGACTTCGGGGCACGCGCCGACGAGGGTGTGCTCGACGAGTTCCCACCGCGGGTGGTGGACGCCGAGGGCTACCCCGTCCTGGTCCCGGTCACCGATGCCGACGGCAACGACGTCGCCGGGGTGCGGGCCCCCACCGTCGCGGCACCGTTGGGCACCTACACCGGCTGGAACCTGCGTGACCGCGGTCAGGGGCACGGGGCCCTGCACCTGTACACCGGCAGCTACCTCCCCTTCCCGGACACCCCCGAGGAACGTGAGGTCACCGGCGATCCCCGGACGTCGGTCCTGGAGCGCTACACCGACGCCGAGGCGTACGTGGCCGCGGTCGAGGCCGCGTGTCGGGCCCTGGTCGCCGAACGGTTCGTCCTCGCCGAGGACGTCCCGCGGGCGGTGGCCGCGGCCCGCGACTGGGGCCGTCCCCGCCACGTCACCACGCTCGTCGGCGTGCCGCACCCGGGGACGGGCACGGGGTGATGCAACGGGGTGTTAACGTTCCGGGCATCGAATCACGGAGGTCGTCAATGGTCACGGGCAAGGTCGCGCTCATCACGGGGGGCTCACGGGGGATCGGGCTGGGGATCGCCCGCGCCCTGATCGACGCCGGTGCGAAGGTCTGCATCACCGGGCGGAAGCAGGAGTCCCTCGACGCCGCGGCGGCCGAGCTGGACGCCGGTGACGCGTTGATGACGATCGCCGGGGCCTCGCACGACCCCGAGCACCGACGGGACGCGGTCGCCCGTGTGGTGGAACGCTTCGGTTCCCTCGATCTGCTGGTCAACAACGCGGCCACGAACCCGCAGTACGGCCCGTTGGTCGACGCCGACCTCGGCGCGGTGTCCAAGATCATGGAGGTGAACATCGTCGCCCCGCTCGGGTGGGTGCAGGAGGCCTGGCACCAGTCGATGGCCGAGCACGGCGGCGTGGTCCTCAACGTCGCCTCGGTCGGTGGCCTCCGCCCGGGTTCCAGCATCGGCTCGTACAACACCAGCAAGGCGGCGGTGATCCACATGACCCGGCAGCTCGCCGTCGAGCTCGGCCCCGGGGTGCGGGTGAACGCGATCGCGCCGGCGGTCGTCAAGACCGACTTCGCCCGGGCGTTGTATGAGGGGCGCGAAGCCGAGGTCGCCGAGGCCTACCCGCTCAAGCGCCTCGGCACCCCCGAGGACACGGCGTCGTTGGCGCGCTTCCTCCTCTCCGACGAGGCGTCGTGGATCACCGGTGAGACCGTCGTGATCGACGGGGGGAGCACGCTGACCCGGAAGTGACCCCGGGGTGCGTCACGACCGGGACGGGGGGAGTGATGACGCCACCGGGCGGGCGGCCGACGGCGCGCGCCTCGTCACCGGTGGTGTGGACGGCCGCGGTGACCTTCCTGGTGATGATGGGGCTCGGGTTGCTGCCGCCGGCGCTGCCACGCATCGCTGCGCACTACGACGTCAGTACCGCCGAGGTGGCGTTGCTGTTGACGGCGTTCGCGCTGGGCCGCCTGGTGTTCTCCTTGCCCGGTGGGATGATCGCCGACCGGCTCGGGTTCAAGCGGGTCGCCGTGGTCGGGTGCGCGGTGACCGCTGCCGGAGCGCTGTACGCGGTGACGTTGCCGTCGTTCTGGGCGCTGGTCGCCGCCCAGGTGGTGCAGGGGCTCGGGTCGGCCCTGTACACCACCGCCGCCCTGGCCGCGATCCTCGCCGACGCCCCCGAACACCGCATCGGGCGGGTCACGGCGCTGTACCAGGGGGTGATCCTGGCCGGGATGACCTCGGCCCCGGCGATCGGTGGCCTGGCGGTGCGCTTCCTCGGCCTGCCGGGGCCGTTCCTCGTCTACGGCATCGCGGCGGGGGTGGGGCTGGCGATCTCGGTGTGGCGGGTGCCCTCGGTCGACGCCGCCACCGCCGCCCGGGCGGACGGGTCATCGGAGCCCGGCGGGGAGGTGGACCGCCGCCGGTTGCTGGCCGAGTTGCTGCGGCACCGTGCGGTGCCGCTCGTGCTCGCGTTGTCGTTCGGGGTGTTCTGGGTCGTCTCCGGGGTGCGCAACACGCTGATCCCCGTGTTCGCCGAGACCGTCCTCGGGCTCGGGCCGGTCGCCAGCGGCTGGCTCCTCACCGCTGCCGGGTTCGGGAGCCTGGCCGTGCTCCGCCACGCCGGCCGGGCGATCGACCGCGGGCGGCGACCCGTCCTCGTCGCCGGGACCCTGGCGATGGCCGTCTCGGTCGCCGCGCTCGCCCTCGCCGTCGACCCGTGGGTCCTGGCCGGGGTGACGCTGCTGCTGGGGGTGACCCGCGGCTACGCCGGGGTGGTCCCGGTCACCGTGATCGTCGACGTCGCCGACCGCCGGGTGCAGGGCACGGCGATCGGGTTGCAGCGCACCGCGACCGGCCTGGGGCTCACGGTCGGCCCCTACACCGCCGGTCTCCTCGTCGACGGCGTCGGCTACGCGGCGACGTTCGTCGGGGTCGGTGCGGTCCTGGCCGGCCTCGCCCTCCTGGGTCTGCGCACCCCCGAGACCGGAGTTGCCCCACCGGTGACCAGACGATAGAAACGCGGATGCTTCGGTCGGTGAAGTGACCTGGCCACCGGAGGCCGGCGCCGGCACCCCCAGCGGCACCGCCAGCGGCACCCCATTGGCACACATGACCGGGAGGACGAGACGTGGCACGCACCGACACCGACGGACGCCAGCGACCCCCGGTGATCGCGCCGGTCACCGAGCCGGACGCCGAGCAGGCCGAGCTGCTTGACAAGACGCACCGGGGCACCGGTCCGGCGAACATCTTCGCCACGATGGTGCACAACCCGCGGCTGATGAAGCGGCTGAACGTGCTGGGTGGGTACTTCGTGGCCCACGGGCTCCTCGAGCCGCGCGACCGGGAGCTGGTCGTGATGCGCACCGCCTACCGCGCCGGGTGCGACTACGAGTTCGGTCGTCACACCCTCCTCGTCGGGCGTGAGGGTCTCCTCACCGACGACGAGGTCGAGCGGATCGCCACCGACGACCTCGGGGCGGGGTGGTCGCCGCAGGACGCCCAGCTGCTGCGGCTCGCCGACGAGATCACTGCCGACGACCGGGCCAGCGACGAGCTCACCGGGCAGCTCGCCGAGCGCTTCTCGGACGCCGAGCTCATCGAGGTGACGCTGCTGGTCGGCTTCTACCGGATGCTCGCCGGCTACCTCAACACCCTCGACGTCAACCGGGAGGAAGGGGTCCCGGGGTTCCCCGGGTGAGCGGACGGCACCGCGCCGGGCACGGCGGCCGCGGAGATGAACACGGTGGGGAGGGTGTGATGGACAGCGGCGGGGATCCCGCGATCGACCACGACGCCGTCACCGCCTGGTTCGAGGACCATGTCCCGGGGGTGACGCCCCCGTTGGCGTTCCACCGCATCCCCGGGGGCAACTCCAACATCACCGTCGAGGTCGTCGACGCCGCCGGGGTCCGGTACGTGCTGCGGCGACCGCCGGTGAGCCAGGTGCTCAGCACCGCCCACGACATGGCCCGCGAGCACCGCATCGTCACCGCGCTCGCCGACAGCCCCGTGCCGGTTCCTCCGTCGTTGGGGCTGTGCGAGGACGAGGCGGTGAACGGCGCCCCGTTCTACGTGATGGCGTTCGTCGATGGACACGTCCTGGCCACCCCCGAGGACGTCGAGGCCCACCTCAGTGTGGACGCCCGGCGACGGGCCACCGCCTCGCTGGTCGACGTCCTCGCCGACCTGCACGCCGTCGATCCCGACGAGGTCGGGCTCGGTGACCTCGGGCGCACCCACGGCTACGTCGAACGGCAGCTGCGCCGGTGGTCGAAGCAGCTCGAGCAGTCGGACAGCCCCCGGCGCGCCCGCCTGCAGGACGTCCACGACGCACTCGCCGCCCGGGTCCCCACGCAGCACGGTGCGAGCATCGTGCACGGCGACTACCGGCTGGGGAACTGTCTGGTCTCCGACGACGGCGAGGTACGTGCCGTCCTCGACTGGGAGCTGTGCACGCTCGGGGACCCGCTGGCCGACCTCGGCTACCTCGTGCTGGACTGGGACGACGCCGAGGCGCGCGACCCGGTGAACGCGGCGTCGCCGAGCCGGGCCCCCGGGGTGCCCTCGCGTCGGTTCGTCGCCGAGCGCTACGCCGAACGCTGTGGCCGTGACGTCGGCGACATCGGGTTCTACGTGGCGTTCTCGGCGTGGCGCAAGGCGTGCATCATCGAGGGCGTGTACTGGCGGTACCGGGCCGGTGCCGTCGGCGCGGTACCCGACAACGTCGAAGAGTTCCCCCCCAGGATCGACCGTTACCTCGATGCCGCCGACGACGCCCTCGCCGGGCGCGCCGCCGGGGGAGGCGCCGCGTGAGTCGTCGGGGACGGTGGGTGACGCTCCGGCAGGACACCTCCCGGGGCTGGGCGATGTAGCGAGTTGCGAGACACACAGGAAGGCCGCGCCACCGACGTGGGGCGACCACGACGAGGCACCGCCAAGGAGGCGCACGTGGACTTCGAACCGACCGCCAAGGCCCGCGAGTACCAGGACCGGCTCCTGCAGTTCATGGACGAGTGGGTCTACCCCAACGAGGAGCGGTTCGCCGAGGAGGTGAGCCAGGCTCCACGCCGGGCCTACCAGCCCCCGGTGATGGAGGAGCTGAAGGCCGAGGCACGCAAGCGCGGGTTGTGGAACCTCTTCCTCCCCGATGACGAGCACGGTGCCGGGCTGACGAACCTCGAGTACGCCCCGCTCGCCGAGATCATGGGTCGCACCACCATCGCCCCGGAGGCGACGAACTGCGCCGCGCCGGACACCGGCAACATGGAGCTGCTGGCGATGTTCGGCACCGACGAGCAGAAGGACCGGTGGCTCACGCCGCTGCTGGACGGTCAGATCCGCTCGTGCTTCGGGATGACCGAGCCGCAGGTCGCCAGCTCGGACGCCCGCAACATCCAGTCCAGCATCGTCCGCGACGGCGACGAGTACGTGATCAACGGCCGGAAGTGGTGGAGCTCGAACATCTTCCACGAGAACTGCGAGCTCATCATCTTCATGGGCAAGACCGACCCGGACGAGCAGACCTACCGTCAGCAGAGCATGATCCTCGTCCCGGTCGACACCCCGGGCGTCACCGTGGTCCGTGACCTGACGGTGTTCGGGTACGAGCACCACAAGGGGCACGGCGAGGTCGCCTACGACGACGTCCGCGTCCCGGTCTCGAACCTGCTGGGCAACGAGGGGGACGGGTTCATGATGGCCCAGGCCCGCCTCGGCCCCGGGCGGATCCACCACTGCATGCGCAGCCTGGGTGCGGCCGAGCGTGCCCTGGAGCTGATGTGCGAGCGCGTCACGTCACGGGAGGCGTTCGGGGGTCCGATCGCCGACCAGGGCGTGGTCCGCGACTGGATCGCCCAGAGCCGCATGGAGCTCGACATGGCCCGGCTGTGGGTGCTCAAGACCGCCTGGCTGATGGACACCGTCGGGAACAAGGGCGCCCGCGTCGAGATCGCCGGGATCAAGGTCGCGGTCCCCGACGTGTGCCTGAAGGTGATCGACCGGGCGATCCAGGCCCACGGGGGCATGGGGGTGTGCCAGGACACGCCGCTGGCCGGGATGTGGGCCCACATGCGCACGATGCGGATCGCCGACGGTCCCGACGAGGTGCACAAGCGGGTCATCGCGCGCCGGGAGCTGGGCAAGTACCACCGCGACTGAGCCCACGTGAGCGCGGGCGAGGGACCCGACGGGGCCGGCCGGCTTGGGAATGTGGTTCGGCTCCCGTAGGGTCCTCGCGAGGTCCGCGTCCGGTGGGTGGGAGCCCCGCCGGTGACGTGGTGGGGACGATCTGGGAGGCACGACGGCGATGAGCGAAGAACTGGACACCGACGTCCTCGACGACGTCGTCTCACGGTTGCTGACCGAACGGTGCACCCCGGACGTCGTCCGCCAGGCGGAGACCGACGGCGGTTTCGCCCCGAGCGTGTGGGAGTCGCTGGGCGAAGCCGGCCTGCCGTGGGTCTCGATCGACGAGTCCGCGGGCGGCTCGGGTGGCACACCGGCGCAGGCGCTGCGTCTGCTGCACCACGCCGGCCGCGCCGCCGCACCCGTGCCGCTGGCCGAGACCGGGTTCCTCGCCGGGTGGCTGCTGGCCGGCGCCGGCCTCGAGGTGGGGCAGCAGCCGACCACCGTCGCCGTCGGCACACCGGCGGACGAGGTCGCACTGACGGTCTCGGACGGCACCCACCGCCTCGACGCGGCCCTGCACCGGGTGCCGTGGGGGCGGTTCGTCGACGACGTCGTCCTCCTTGCTGACCTCGACGGGCGGCCCCAGGTCGTGCGGGCCCCGGTCGCCGACGCCGAGGTGGCCCCGGACCGCAACGTCGCCGGGGAGCCCCGTGACACCCTGACCTTCCGGTCGGTGGCGGTCGACGCGGGCCGCGTCGCTGCTGCCGCCGACGGCGTCGACGCCGACGCCCTGCTCCGCCGCGGGGCGCTGGCCCGGGCGGCGTTGATGGCCGGGGCGATGGAGCGGGCCTCCGAGCTCGCGGTGGAGCACGCCACGACCCGCCACCAGTTCGGCCGTCCGATCGCCCGGTTCCAGGCCGTGCAGCAGCACCTGGTGATCGCCGCCGAGGAGGCGCAGCTCGCGGTGATGGCGGCCGCGGTCGCGGCGAGGCAGATGGCCGACGTGCCGTCGGCGTTCGCCGCCGCGACGGCGAAGATCGTCGCCGGTGACGGCTCGCGGGTGGTCACCAAGCGCTCGCACCAGGTCCACGGCGCGATGGGGATGACCCAGGAGCACGAGCTGCACCTGCGCACACGCCGGCTGTGGGCGTGGGAGGCCGAGTTCGGGCACACCGAACAGTGGCGTCGCCGCCTCGGCGCCGACGTCTTCGAGGCCGGACCCGACGCGCTCTGGCCCCGGATCGCGAGCGGGCTCACGGCGTGAGGAACCCGCCGCGGCCCGATCCGGCCGCGGCGGCCGACCGGAACGGAGGGCTTCGGCGACCGTGAGCGACCTCACCGCACTCTTCCGCCCCCGCAGCGTGGCGATCATCGGTGCCTCGGGACGGGCGGGGAACCCCTTCGCCCGCCCCCTGCAGTACCTCACCGAGCAGGGTTTCCCCGGGGAGATCTACCCGGTGAACCCGAACTACGACGAGCTGGCGGGGTTGCCCTGCTACGCCTCGCTCGCCGACGTCCCCGGACCGGTCGACCTGGCGCTGATCAACATCCCCGCGGCCGGTGCGATCGACGCGGTGCGCGACTGTGGCCGACAGGGCGTCGGCGCCGCGGTGATGTTCTCCGCCGGGTTCGCCGAGACGGGGCCGGACGGTGAGGCGCTGCAGGCCGAGCTCGCCACCGCGGCCCGCGACGCCGGCGTCCGACTGCTGGGCCCGAACTGCCAGGGGGTGGTGTTCCTCCCGCAACGGCTGTACCTGACGTTCACCAACGGTGCGCAGTTCACGATCCCCTCCGGCAGCGGCGTCGCCTACGTCGGGCAGTCCGGTGCCGTCGGCGGCTCGATCCTCGACCTCGCCCGCGAGAGTGGGATGGGGCTCGACGCCTGGGTGAGCACGGGGAACCAGGCCGATCTCGGGGTCCTGGAGGTCGCCGCCCACCTCGTCGACGACCCCACGATCCGGGTGCTCGCCCTGTACCTGGAGTCCATCGGGGACGGCGCGGCGTTCGGCTCCCTGGCACGTCGGGCCGACGAGCTCGGCAAGCAGCTGGTGGTCCTGAGATCCGGGCGCTCGGACGCCGGGCGTCGTGCGGTCGCCTCGCACACCGGGGCGATGGTGGCCTCCGGGGCCGCGTTCGACCTGCTGGCCCGCCGTGAGGGGGTGATCCTCGTCGACGACGTCGACGAGCTCCTCCTCACCGCCCACGTCCTGGCGCGGATGCCGGTGCCGCTCGGAGGTCGGCTCGGGGTCGTCACCAGCTCCGGTGGGGCCGGGAGCCTGGCGGCCGACCACGCCGAGGCCGCTGGGCTGACGCTTCCGGTGCTCGCCGACGCTGCCCAGCGTGACCTCGCCGAACACGTCCCGGAGTTCGGTTCGGTGACCAACCCCGTCGACGTCACCGCGCAGCTGTTCAACCGCGGCTTCGAGTTGTTCGGCGAGGTGTGCCGGCGGGTCGCGGCCGAGGACGACATCGATGCGGTGGTGGTGCTGATCACGATGGTCGTCGGTGACCGTGGCCGTCAACTCGCCGACGAGCTCGTCGCCACCGCCGCGGCGATCACCAAGCCCGTGTACGTGGTGTGGCTCGCCGGCGCCGAGCAGACCCAGCAGGGCCGGGCGGCCTACCGCGACGGCCACCTGCCGGTGTTCTCGTCGGTGGGGATGCTCTGCCGCGTCGTGGGACGGGTGGTGGCCCGTCAGGGCTACGCACCGCCGCGGATCGCCCCGCCGTCGGTCGCCGACCCGACCGCCGTTCACGCGCTGCAGCTCGGCGACGGTGCGCTCACCGAGGCGCAGGGCATCGCCCTCCTCGACGCCGCCGGAGTCCCCCGGCCCCCGGCCACCCTGGTGCGCAGCGGTCGTGACGCCCGCACGGCCGCCTCCCGGCTCGGCGGCCCGTTCGCGTGCAAGGTGCAGGCCCGCGGGGTGAGCCACAAGAGCGACGTCGGGGGCGTGGTCCTGAACGTCGCGGTCGACGACGTCGAGGCCACCGTCGACCGGCTCCTGGCCGAGGTCGACCTCCCCAAGGCCGACGTCGAGGGGGTGCTCGTCCAGCAGATGGCTCCTCAGGGGCTCGAGGTGATCGTCGGGGTGACCCGACCGGATCCGGGCTACCCGCCGGTGCTCACTCTCGGCGCCGGTGGGGTCGCGACCGAGATCCACCGTGACGTCACCTCCCAGGTCCTCCCGGTCGACGCCGACGAGGCCGTCCGGATGCTCCGCCAGCTGCGCAGCTGGCCGTTGTTCGACGGCCACCGGGGTGCACCGCCGCTGGATGTGGCGGCTCTCGCCGACGCCGTCGCCTCGATCGCCGGCCTCGCAGGGGAGCTCGGCGAGCGCCTCGAGGAGCTCGAGATCAATCCACTCATCGTCCATCCGCGCGGTGACGGCGTCACCGCGGTCGACATCGTCGTGACCACCACGACCTGAGGAGAGGGAGAAGATGCCTGACGTCACGCTCGAGATCGACGACCACGTCGCGATCATCACGATCGTCAACCCGGAGGTGAAGAACGCGCTCACGCCCGAGATGGGCGACACGATGCGCGGGATCCTCGAGGAGATCAACGAGACCCCCGAGGTCGGGGCGGCGGTGATCCGCGGCGCCGACGGGACGTTCTGCTCGGGTGCCGACACCCGCAACTGGGACCCCAACCGGGACCTCGTCGCCGACGAGCACTACAAGAACTCGGGTCGCGTCTACGGCACGTTCATGAAGTTCGGCGAGTTGAAGGTCCCCACCATCGCCGCGGTGCGCGGCGCCGCGGTCGGGGCCGGGATGAACCTGCTCCTCGCCGCCGACCTGCGGATCGTCGCGAAGAACGCCCGGCTGATCTCGGGGTTCCTGAAGATCCCGATCCACCCCGGTGGTGGGTACTTCACCATCTCGGGGCGGCTCGCCGGCCGTGAGGCGACCACCGCGATGGGGGTGTTCAGCGAGGAGGTCAGCGGCGAGGACGCCGTCGGGATCGGCCTGGCGTGGCAGGCCCTCGACGACGCCGAGGTCGAGGACCGCGCGATCGAGCTCGCCCGGCGACCGGCGAAGGACCCCGAGCTCGCCCGTGAGGTGATCCGGTCGCTGCGCACCGAGCTCGGCCCGCCGCAGATCCCGTGGTCGGCGGCGCTGGAGTTCGAGCGGGCGACCCAGATGTGGTCGCAGCGCCGCCGAAACCCGTGATCCGTCGCCGGTGACGTCTGAGGTGTCCGTCGGACCCCCGGCCCCGGCCGAGGGTCCGACGCGTCAGGTGAGGTGCCCACATGACCACCCCCGCCGAGCTCGCCGAGCACTTCGCACCGACCCCGGACGGTGAGGACAAGCGCCTGCCGCTCGCCGAGGCGGTGCGCCGATTCGTCGAGCCGGGGATGCATCTGCACCTGGCGTACTGCGGGGCGCGGCCGAACGCCGCGGTGGCCGAGGTGGTCCGTGCCTTCCACGGCACCTCGCCGGGGTTCACCGTCTCCGCACACGGCCTGGTGAACTCCCAGCTCGCCCTCCTCGCCGACGGCCTGGTCTCCCGGCTCATCGCGGCGTACGTCGGGGAGAACTACCCGGCCCCCGCCCCCAACCCGGTGTTCCAGCGTGCGCTCGCCGAGGGTGGCGTCGAGCTGGAGAACTGGTCGTTGTGGACGCTGACGGCCCGGCTGATGGCCGCCGGGCTGGGGTTGCCGGGGATGCCGGTGCGCTCGTTGGTGGGCAGCGGGATGGCCGACGAGCACCGCGGCGAACGGTTCACCGAAACCGCCCCGTTCGGTGACGGGCCGTCCAGCGGTGTCGTGGCGCCGCTGCGCCCCGACGTCGTCCTGCTGCAGGGCGCGGCCGCCGACCCCAACGGGAACGTGGTGATGCCGGCGCCGTACGGCGAGGGGGCGTGGGGGGCGCTCGCTGCGAACGTGGGGGTGATCGCCTGCGTCGAGCACGTCGTCTCCGTCGAGGAGCTGCGGGCCCAGAACGCCGCGGTGCGCATCCCCGCCCACCTGGTCCGCGCGGTGTGCCACACCCCGTTCGGGTCACACCCGTACGGGTTGTACGACGCCGTCGCCGCCGACCGACGGCGGTACGCCGAGGACGTGGCGTTCGTCCGGCAGGTCCGTGACGCCTCGCGACAGCCGGAGGCGTTCACCGACTGGATGGACGAATGGGTGCTCAAGCCCGGCGACCACGAGGGGTACCTGCAGCAGCTCGGCGAGGGACGGCTGACCTCGCTCGTCGGCCGCGGGCGGGGGGACAGCTGGCAGTTCGAGGGTCCGTCGCTTCGGACCGCAGCGGACCCGGCAACGACCGAGGAGCGGATGGTGCTGGCGACCAGCCGCCTGTTGGGTGAGCGCATCCGTCGCGACGGGCACGACGCGGTGCTCGCCGGGATCGGGCTGGCGCACCTGGCCGCGTGGATGGCGGTGCGCGCCGCGAACCGTGACGGCGTCGACGTCCGCCTCCTCACCGAGCTGGGGATGCTCGGCTACGACCCACGCCCCGGCGACCCGTACCTGTTCGCGAACCGCAACCTGCCCACGTGCCGGCAGCTCACCGACGTCACCGACGTGTTGGGGGCGTACGTCTCGGGGCCCGCGACCCGCTGTCTGGGGGTCCTCGGGGCCGGCCAGATCGACGGCAACGGTGACATCAACTCGACGTGGACCGCGGACGGGACGTTCCTCACCGGCTCCGGTGGGGCGAACGACGTCGCCTCCGGCGCCGACGACGTGGTGGTCACCATCCGCCACTCGCCGCGGCGCCTCGTCGACGTGGTGCCCTACATCACCGCGCCCGGGGTGAACGTCTCGGCGATCGTGACCTCCCAGGCCGTCCTCGAACGCCGGGACGGGAAGTTCGTCCTCACCGGGCTCCTCGAGCCGCTCGGCGACGACCGCGAGGCCGCCCTGGCGGCGATCACCGACGGGATCGGGTTCGACGTCGAGGTGGCGTCCGACCCGGTGACCCAGCCGGCGCCGGACCCGGACGAGCTCGCGGTGCTGCGTTCGTTCGACCGCGACGGGGTGTTCCTGGGCGTGTGAGCACACCCGCCCGCAGGCGTCGTCCGCCGCCGCCCAGCAGCGCGCCGGCGACGCCCAGAAGCGTCATCGTGCCGCCCACGAGGTGCCAGACCGTGACCGCCTGACCCAGCAGGATCCACGCCAGGAACCCGGCGATCAGCGGTTGGGCCAGCCGCATCAACGGCGGGAGGTTCGCCGCCACCCAGCGCAGCGGCCAGGTCATCACCACGTGGCCGATCGCCCCCGGTCCGATCGCCACGATGGTGACGAACACCAGGTCACGCGAGGTCACGACGGTGACGTCCTCTCCGGCGACGACGACGTAGCCCGAGACCGTGAGCGCCGCGACCACGACCGTGCCCAGCAGGAACGGCAACACGCCGATCGAGGTGCGTCCCTGCTTGGAGACCAGGAAGAACGCGGTGAAGCAGGCGACGTTGAGGAGCGCCAGGGCCATCCCCGCCGGATTCCCCTCGGGCCCGGCGGAGGCCCCGAGCACGATCACCGCCGCCCCGGCGATCGCGACCGCCGTCCAGGCACGGAACGGCCATCCGGGCCGTTCGCCGAACAGCCGTGTCGCCGCCAGGGCGACCAGCACCGGTGCCAGCGTGTTCATCAACATCACGTCGGCGACCGATGTCTGCTGCACCGCGGTGAAGAACGCGAGCTGGTGCACCCCGAACCACACCCCGGCCCACCCGGCGTACCGCCACGAGGCGCGTCCGACACCGGTGCGCAACGACGGCCAGGCGGCACCGGTGAACCGCACCGCGGCCAGCGTCGCGGTCCCGAGGACCACCACCCCGATCCACAGCCGCCAGAACGAGAACGTCGGCCCGGTGGCGTCGGCCGCGGCGGCGAACACCGACCCGGTCGAGTAGAGCACGACGCCGACCCAGATCAGGGCCAGCGGGTGGCGACGCATCGCGTCGGCGAGGCGTTGGCGCCCGGTGGCGTCGGGTGCGACGTCGGTCACAGGCCGCTCAGCTGCGGCCCTGCGGGCCACGCAGCAACGCCTCGGCGACGCGTTCGCTGATCCGCTCCAGGTCGACGGTGAGCCGTTCGCGCCCGGACGGGGAGATCTCCTCGAGGAGCTGTGCGGCGGCGTCGGCCAGCAGCTCCTCGCCGGTGCGCAAAGCCTCCTCACCCTCGTCGGTGAGGGCGAGGTTCACCGCGCGTCGGTCGTCGGGGTCGGTGGTGCGCACCACCAGGCCCTTGCGGACCAGCCCCTCGACGCTCTCGGAGATCGCCGGCAGCGAGATCGTCGCGATCCGACCCAGTTGGGTGATGGTGGTCAACCCCTGCGAGATCCTGGTCAGCAGCCGGAACTGTCGGAAGGTCAGCGCCGGGGTGGCCCCGGCGAGCACCGCGTTCTCCAGCCGCGTGATCCGGGGCGCGAGCTCGAACAGCCGGAGCGCCGCCGAGACGTCGTTGTCGTCGTGCATCGTCGCTCCGGATCCGTCGTGCCTCGGCGGGCTGAGCCACCGTCGGGTCGGTTCATCGACCCCCAGAAGGATAGGGGGCCAGACTAATGCCTTGCCCGGGGCGCCGTGCACACCGGTCGGCCCGACTTCCCCTGGCTGGACACGACTGGTAAACAGGGCGCCGAAGTATCGGTGTTCACGACTGGGAGAAGACGGACAGTGATCGATTTCACGGACCGGGTGGCGCTCGTCACGGGCGCGGCACAGGGCATCGGGCGGGCCACCGCCGAGTTGTTCCTCGAGCTCGGCGGGAAGGTGATCGCCGCGGACATGTCCGAAGAGGGCGTGCGCTCGCTCGCCGACGAGCACGGCGAGGACCGGGTGCTGGCCGTACGCGCCGACGTCACCAGCGCCGAGGACGCCGACGCGACGGTGGCGGCCGGCGTCGAGAAGTTCGGGCGCCTCGACATCCTGGTGAACAACGCCGGGATCACCCGCGACGAGTTGCTGTTCCGGATGTCGGAAGAGGACTTCGACGCCGTGCTCGCCACACACCTGCGTGGCGCGTTCCTGTTCTCCCGTGCGGCCCAGCGCCCGATGGGGGAGCAGAAGTACGGCAAGATCGTGAACCTCTCGTCGCGCTCGGCGCTGGGCAACCGCGGGCAGGTCAACTACTCGGCGGCGAAGGCCGGCCTGATCGGGATGACCCGCACCATGGCGATCGA
>SLDB01000086.1 GCA_007125475.1 Nitriliruptoraceae bacterium
ACCGCCTCGCCGCCATGTGGGTGTTCGGAGCCGCGGAGCCTACGGCGTGGACGACACCGGCCGAACACCGGCCGGTGCCCGTCGCCCGGTCGGGCGGTGCCGGTCGGGCGGTGCCGGTCGGGCGGTGCCGGGGCGGGTGGTCGCGAGGGTGCCACCGGTGGGAGGTGAGGTCACGGGTCACCGGACCCTTGCGGTGCCGGGACCGATCCGCTTGGGTGGGCAGGCGCACGCGACGTCCGGCCACGGCCCGGTGATAACGGCCTGGTCCGGTCGGCGGCGTACGGGAGGTCGTCCGGGAGGCGGAGACGCTCCGATGGTGCAGACGGTGCGGGAAGTCGACGTCGCGATCCGCGGCGGGTTGGTCATCGACGGCTCCGGTGGTCCCGGTCGTCGACGCGACGTCGGGATCCGTGGCGACCGGATCGTGCTGGCGACCGCCGGTGAGCACCTGGCGGCGACCAGGGAGATCGACGCCACCGGGGAGATCGTCACCCCCGGATTCATCGACCTCCACGCACATTCGGGGCTGATGCTGCTGGCCGACCCGGTGCACGAGGCGAAGGTGGCGCAGGGGGTGACCACCGAGATCGTCGGGGTCGACGGGTTGTCGTACGCCCCCTTCCCCGACACCGCGTCGCTGGAGGAGTTCGTTGCGGTCAACGCCGGCCTCGACGGCGACCCCGCGATCGCCTACGACTGGCTCACCGTCCCCGAGTACCTCGACCGTTTCGAGGGGACCACCTCGGTGAACGTCGGGATGCTCATCGGCAACTCGGCGCTGAGGATCGCCGTGAAGGGGTGGGCGGCCGGGGAGGCCGACCGCGGTGAGCTCGCCGACATGGCCGCCCTCCTCGATGAGGCGTTGGACGCCGGCGCGTTCGGGCTCTCCACGGGTCTCGACTACCCCCCGAGCGCGTACGCGTCGACCGCCGAGCTCACCCGGCTCGCCGAGGTCAGCGCCGCTCACGGCGGGATGTACCACACCCACGTGAGGAACTGGTTGGGGGACCGGTACCTCGACCCGCACCTCGAGGCGGAGCGGATCTGTGTCGACAGCGGGTGCCACCTGCACCTGACGCACCTGTACAAGCGGGGCTGGAGCAGGGGCCCGGCACGACTCCTCCTCGAGCTGGTCGAACGGGTCGACGCCGGGGGACCGGGTGCGACGTTCGACACCTACACCTACCCCTACGGCAGCTCGCGGCTGTGCTTCTCCCTGCCGATGTGGGCGTTCGAGGAGGGCCTCGCGGGGCTCACCGAGGCCCTGGCCGCCGAGAGCGGGCCCGAGCACGAACGGCTGGTGGGCGAGATCCGGCCCCGCGGGTTCGCCTGGGACGAGGTCTGGATCACCAACTTCCGCAGCGACGAACACCGGCACCACGACGGGCGATCGGTCGCCGAGATCGCCGCCCACCTCGGCACGACGCCACCGGAGGCGGTCCGCCGGCTCCTCGTCGAGGACGGGCTGCAGCTCTCCCAGGTCACCCGCGGCGCCTACATCGACACCCGGCCGATGTTCCTGTGCCACGAACGCAGCATGATCGGATCGGACGGGCTCCTCATCGGTGACCACCCGAGCCCGCGCACCTACGGCGCCTTCGCGACGATCCTGGAGACCGACGTCCGTGGTGAACGGCGCCTCGGCATCGAGGAGGCCGTGCGGAAGATGACGCTGACGCCTGCGACCACCCTCGGCCTGCACGAGCGGGGGCTGGTGGCCGACGGCTACCTCGCCGACGTCGTCGTCCTCGACCCCGAACGGATCTCGGCGCCGGCGACCCGGGTGCACCCACGGCAACTCGCCCACGGGGTGTCGCACGTGTTCGTCAACGGGGTGCACACGTGGACCGCGGACGGGCACACCGGCAGGTTCGGAGGCCGGGCGCTGCGTCATGGTGAGCGCGCAACCCCTGCCGGCGGATCGCGTGCGGGGGAGCGCTCCGGTGTCGGCTCCGCCCCGGTCGACGGCGGCGGGGGCCGCTGATGCGGATCACCTCCGGCACCGTCGTCGCCGAAGGCGGGACGTTCCGTGGCGACGTGTTGATCGAGGACGGGCGGATCACCGCCCTCGGCGAGTCGCTGTCCTCCCCGGGCCCGACGATCGACGCCACGGACTGCTGGGTCCTGCCCGGGGCGGTCGATCCGCACGTGCACGTCGCCGTCGGCGACGACCCGAACATGGAGCCGGTCGTCGAGGGGCTCCCGGAGGCGTCCGCCGCCGCGGTGATGGGCGGGACCACGACGATCTGCACCTACGTCCGCGGGTTCGCCGACCGCTCCCTGGCACAGGTGATCTCCGACGAGATCGCGCGCGGCGAGGACGCCGCGCGCACCGATTTCGCGTTCAACGCCCTCTTCCACCCCGGGCAGGATCTCGAAGGCGACGTCCGAGCCGCCGCCCGGCTGGGGGTCATGACGTTCAAGGCGATGATGGCGTACCACGTGCGTGGGCTCATGCTCGACGACGCCGAGCTGCTCCGACTGATGCGGGCCGTCGCCGACGTCGACGGCCTCGTCCTCGTGCACCCGGAGAACGGCGTCGCGACGGCGTACCTCGAAGAGGTCGAACGTCGGGGCGGCGAGGTCGCGCCGGAGAGCTATCTGCGGTCCTCGCCCGGTGTCCTGGAGGCCGAGGGGATGTACCGGGCGACGATGCTGTCGCGCCTGGTCGAGGCACGGCTGCTCTTCGTGCACCTCAGTGCCCGCGAATCGGCCGAGCTCGTCGCGTGGCTGCTGGCCGGACCCGACGCGGCACGGATCGCCGTCGAGACCCAGCCCCACTACCTGGCGCTCACCGACGACGTCGTCCGCCGACGTGACGCCGTCGGCAAGATCGGCCCGCCGTTGAAGGAGGAGGACGACGTCGCCGCCGTGTGGGAGGCGCTGCTGGCCGGACGGATCAGTCACGTCAGCAGCGACCACAGCCCACGGACCCTGGCCATGAAGCTGGGGGGCCCGGACATCTTCCACGCCCCCTACGGCGGGATCTCGGGGACCGAGGTGCTGCGCCCGCTGCTGTGGGGCCTCGGTTTCGAGACCGGCCGGATCGGGGTGGAGCAGCTCGTCCGGCTCACCGCCACGAACGCCGCCCGACGTTACGGGCTCTACCCGCACAAGGGCGCGATCCGGGTCGGCGGCGACGGTGACGTCGTGGTGATCCCGCGTGACGCCGAGCTCCGGGAGATCCGACCCGACGTCTTGCACGGCCGGTCGGACTACACGTTGTACGAGGGGCTGTCGTCACGGGGGTTCCCACGCGACGTCGTTCGTGCTGGCCGCCACGTCGTCGCCGACGGGGTGTACGTCGACCACGCCCCGGGGCGGTACCTGGGACGAGTCGAGCAGGACGGGGGATCCGGGGCGTGACCGGGGCCCTCACAGCGCGGCAGACGGCGCGGCAGGCGGCGCGGCGGGGACGAGGACGACGGTGAGGACGACGGTGACGGTGAGGACGAGGCCATGAGGTTCGGGCTGCAGGTGATCGCGGACATCCCCGGCGAACAGATGCTGGCGCTGATGCGCGAGGGCGAGGAGCTGGGCTACGACACGGTGTGGTGCCCCGACAGCCACCTGATCTGGCGGGAGGCCTTCGCCGCTCTCGGGGCCGCGACCCAGGTCACCCGCGCCACGGCGCTGGGGACCGCCGTGACCAACGTCGAGACCCGGCACCTCACGGTGGTTGCCAGCGCCATGGCCACGCTGCAGGAGCTCTCCGGCGGGCGCATGATCTGCGGGATCGGGCTCGGCGACAGCGCGGTGGAGACCCTGGGTCTGCACCGGACGCGTCGTCGCGACCTCGAGGAAGCCGTCGGCCGGCTGCGCCGGCTGTGGGCCGGCGAGGAGGTCGAGCTCGGCGACGGCACCGGTGGGAGACTCACCTGGTGCCGCGACGTGCGGATCCCGGTGTACTACGGGGCCAGTGGCCCGCGGATGCTCGACGACGCCGGTCGCCTCGCTGACGGGGTGATCACCCTGGTCGGCGCCGACCCGGTGCGGGTCGGCGCCGCTCTGGAGCGCTTCCGCGCCTCGGCGCGTGCCGCAGGCAGGGACCCCGACGACCTCGAGGAGGTGGTGTGGCTGGCGTGCTCGGTGGCCGACGACCCGCACGAGGCGGTCGACGCGGTGCGCTCGCACGCGGCCCGGGCGATCACCCACGCCCTGCCGCACCCCCTCGACGAGGAGGAGTCCCGTGTCGCCGAGGAGGTCCGACGCACCTACGACTACTACGAGCACGTCGGCGACCGGCCGGCGCACGCCAGTGCCATGCCGGAGGAGATCGTGCGACGGTTCGCGGTCGCCGGTACCCCCGACGACTGTGTGTCGCAGCTGGAGGCGTTGCGGGACGTCGGGGTGCGTCGGGTGGGGGTGCTCCCCATGGGTGCCGATCGATCCGCGGTGTCGCGGCGCTTCGTCACCGAGGTGGCCGCCCGGTTCATGGACCCGGCCGCGTGACCGTCGCCACGGCACCAGAAAGGCAGACACGATGAGCGCACCACCGACCGCCCCGGGCTCGCCGGTCGACGAGGCGGCCGAGCACCTCCTCGACGAGCTCGCGGCACGTTTCGCGGCCGCACGCCCGGCCTCGGCCGCCCTGCACCGGCGGGCCGGCGAGGTGCTGCCGGGAGGCAACACGCGCACGCCGCTGTTCCACGAGCCGTACCCGACCTACCTCGTCTCCGGTCAGGGATCCCGTGTCGTCGATGCCGACGGGCTCGAATACGTCGACCTGGTGAACAACTACACCAGCCTGGTACACGGCCACCCGTCGGGTCAGGCCACGACCGAGCTCGCCGATCGGGCCCGGGCCGGCACGGCCCTGGGGGCACCGACGCCGTTGGAGGTCGAGCTCGCCGCCGAGCTGGTCGAGCGGATCGGGTCCGTGGAACGGGTCCGGTTCGTGAACTCCGGCACTGAAGCCGTGCTGTACGCCGTCCGCACCGCACGGGCCTACACCGGCCGGGACGACGTCGTCAAGGCCGAGGGCGGCTACCACGGCGGGGCGGAGTCGATGCAGGTGTCGGTGAAGTCGCTGGGCGTCGACGGTGCCGGCGTGGTCGAGGCGGGGGTGCCGGGGGCGGTGGCCGCGAGCACCCACGTCGTGCCGTTCAACGACGCCCAGGCCGCCCAGGCCGAGATCCGCCGCCTCGGTGACCGTCTCGCCGCGGTCGTGGTCGAGCCGGTGCAGGGCGGGGCGGGGGCGTTGCCCGCCGAGCCGGAGTACCTGCAGGCGCTGCGCCGGGCCAGCGAGGAGGTCGGAGCCCTCCTGGTGTTCGACGAGGTGATGACGCTCCGCCTCGATCACGGCGGGATGCAGTCGGCGTACGGGGTACGCCCCGACCTCACCGCGATGGGAAAGATCATCGGTGGGGGGCTCCCGGTGGGGGCGTTCGGCGGTCGTGCCGAGGTGATGGACGTCTGGGACCCGCGGGCGTCGCGACCCCTCTACCACGCCGGGACGTTCAACGGGAACCCGGTGACGATGGTCGCCGGGTTGCGTTCCCTGCGTGAGCTCACCGCCGAGCGGATCGCGGCGATCAACGCCACCGGCGACCGCCTCCGCGGGTTCATCGACGAGCGGGCCCGCCGCCACCGGGTCCCGGTCACCGCCAGCGGGATCGGGAGCGTGTTGCAGGTGCACAGCGGTCACCAGCCCCCGCGTTCGTTCCGCGACGCCGCGACGCGGTCGAAGACGTTGGTCCGCTGCCTGCACCTCCTCCTCCTCGAACACGGGGTGTTCACCGCGCCCCGCGGAGCGATGAACATCTCCACGGCGCTCACCCCCGGCGACCTCACCGTCGTCGAGGAGGCGATCGAGGCATCGTTGCGTCAGGTCGCGGCGGCGCTCACCGACGCACGGGTCACCGGCTGACCCGGCGGAGCCCGAGCTGGGAGACCGCGATCCCCGAGACGATCAGCCCACCGCCGATCACCGTGGTCACGCCGAGGCGTTCATCGAGGAGGAGGGTCCCCGACAGGACGGCGACGATCGGGATGAGGTAGGTCACCATCGTCGCGTTCGTGGGACCGACGCGTTCGACGAGGACGTAGAACACCAGGAACGCCACGCTGGTCCCGGTCGTGCCCAGCAGCAGGACCGCCGCCCATGTCTGTGGCAGCAACCCGCCGGCGGCGGGGGGGCCGTCGATCAACAGCGCCAACGGGGTCGAGATCGCGGCGGCGCAGAGGATCTGACCGGTCGCCAAGGCCAGCGGTGGCACGGACCCGGAGACGTGCAGCTTGGCGTACACCGCCCCGCTGGCCAGCGCCATCGTGGCGGCGACGACCGTGAGGACCGCCACGATGCGTCCCGGCTGGCCGAGGTCCTCGAGCACGATCGCGGCGACGCCACCGACCGCGAGGAGGAGCCCGACCAGCCGTCGGCCGGTGACGCGGTCGAGCCCGACGACGCTCGCGACCAGCAGCGTCGAGGTCGGGACCATCGCGACCAGCAGGGCGGCCAGCCCGGAGGGGATGGTCTGCTGCGACCACGAGATCAACGTCCACGGCAGGGCGTTGTTCACCGCGCCGAGTAGGGCGAGGTGGCCCCACACCTGCCGCGTCGCCGGCAGCCGTCGCCCCGTCATCAGCAGGATGGCAAGCAACGTCAACCCGCCGCTGACGGTCCGCCCGGAGACGACCCACAACGGCGAGAGCTCGACGAGGGAGAGCTCGACGAGGAGGAACGACATCCCCCACAGGATGCTCAGCAGCACCAGCAGCAGTGCCTCGCGTGGGCCGTACGCCCGCGCAGAGGTCGATGCGGTCGCCGTCAGCGTGTCACCTCGGCGTCGTCACAGTTTGCGGAGCCAGACACGTTCGACGGCGTGGTCCTCGTCCTTGCGCAGGATGAGGTCCGCTCGTGTCCGCGTCGGGAGGACGTTCTTGGCGAGGTTGCGGCCGTTGATGCGGTGCCAGATGTCGCGGGCCACCTCGTCGGCCTCGGCGTCGTCGAGGTCGGCGTAGCGGTGGAAGTAGGAGCGTGGGTCCTGGAACGCGGTGTCGCGCAGCCGCCGGAACCGTTCGACGTACCAGTCCATGATGTGCTTCTCGTCGGCGTCGACGTACACCGAGAAGTCGAAGAAGTCGGAGACGAAGACCCGGCGGTCCTCGTCGGCACCGGTCTGCAGGACGTTCAGCCCCTCGAGGATGAGGACGTCGGGCTTGCGCACCACGATCGCCTCGTCGGGGACGATGTCGTAGGTCAGGTGGGAGTAGACGGGCGCATGGACCTCCTCGACCCCGGCCTTGACCTGGCCGACGAAACGGACGAGGGCGGCGGTGTCGTACGACTCGGGGAACCCCTTCCGCTCCATCAGTCCTCGGCGCTCGAGCTCGGCGTTCGGAAGCAGGAAGCCGTCGGTGGTGACCAGCGCGACCTCGGGGTGGTTCGGCCACCGTGACAACAGGGCCTGCAGGATCCTCGAGGTGGTGGACTTCCCGACGGCGACCGAACCGGCGATCCCGATCACGAACGGGACCTTCGCGGCGAGCGAGCCGAGGAAGGTGTCGGTCGCCCGGTGCAGATCCTGGGTCGCGGCGACGTAGAGGTTCAACAGCCGCGACAGCGGCAGGTAGACCTCGGCGACCTCGTCGAGGGAGATGTGCTCGTTGATCCCACGAAGTTGCGCGAGGTCCGATTCGTCGAGGGTGAGCGGCGTCGAGGAGCGCAGCTGCGCCCAGTCGTCACGGGCCAGCGCGATCCAGGGCGACGGGTGCGCCTGGTGTTGCACGGCGGACCTTCCGGGTGGTGACGACGGGGACGGCGGTGTGATCCTAGGCCGGAGGCGGTTGCCCGGCGGCAGCGCCCGTCACCACCGTGTCCGACGCTCGTGCAACCGGGGTACGCAGACCGGGCCGAGATCGGCGACACTGGTCCTCCGCGTCGACGTGGTCCCCGAGCAAAGGCTCCCCGGAGCGTGAGTCCGACCGTCCGACGTCCCCTGCTGGTCCACCGCATCGTGGCTGCGGCGGTGGTCGTGGTCGTCGTGCCGCTGATCGTCGGGCTCGGCGCCGTCGCTGACGAGCAGCCGGTGAGCGTGGGCGAGCCCGCGCCGAGGACGGTGTTCGCCGAAGAGCAGGTGCGGATCGTCGACGGCGCCGCGACGGAGACGGCCCGCCGCCAGGCCGCTGAGCTCGTCGAGCCGGTGTACGTCTTCGATCGTGAGGCGCAGACGCAGGTCGTCCGCGACGTCCGCGACGTCTTCGACGCCGCCGCCGATGTCCGTGGGGGTGACGACACCGAGCGCACCCCTTCGAGCGCGCGTCAACGTGAAGAGCTGCGTTCCCTCATCCCGGAGATCGACGACGACCTCGCTGCCGCCCTGGTGGCGCTCTCCGACAGCGAACTCGACACCGTCGAGCGGGAGACGATCGGGATCGCCCAGGAACTGGCCCGGCAACGGGTCGCCGAGGACGAGATCGACGAACTCCTCGATGATGTCCTCGCCGTCGAGCTCGCCCTGCGCTCGTTGCCGGGGGACGCCGGCGACGAGGTCGTGGCTCCGATGCTCGAGACGTTGATGCGCCCGACGGTGACCGTCGACCCCGACGCCACGGCGGCCGCACGTGAGCGGGCCGCCGAGGCCGTCAGTGACGTCACCCGGGTGTGGGGACCGGGGGAGGCGATCGTGCGCGAGGGCGAGGTCGTCGACCCGATGGCGTTCCGTGCCGTCGAGGAGCTCGGGCTCGTCGGCGGGTCACCGCTGCAGGCCTGGCTGCGGGCGACGGCCGCGATGCTGATCGTGACCGCGATCGGCGGGGTCTACCTGTCTCGGATGCAACCGAAGGTGTGGGTGAACGGCAAGAAGCTGCTGCTCCTCGGGTTGCTCGTCACCGCGTACTCGGGGCTGGTCGTCGGCTCGGCGGCGGTCGTGACCGCGACGTCGTCGGGGTGGTTGTACGCCGTCCCGGCCGGTGCCCTGGCCATGCTCGTCGCGCTGCTCATCCACCCGGTGATCGGGTTGGCGACGATGCTGCCGGCATCGGTGTTGGTGCTGTTGGTGGCACCCTCGTCCCCGGCGGTGGCGTTGTTCGCGGCGATGGCGGTGCTGGTCAGCGTCCCGCTGACGACCGAGATCGCGAAGCGCTCGGACCTCCGGTCGGCCACGCTGCGCGCCGGGTTGTCGTACCCCGTGCTGGCGGTCGGCTCGGTGCTGGTGTTCGGTCCGCGGGACGACCTGATGACCGCGCTCGGTGCCGGCGCCCTCAACGGGGTGATCACCGCCGTGGTGGTACAGGGGGCGATGCCGTTCCTCGAGACGCTGTTCAAGCTCCCCACGGTGACGGCCCTGCTGGACCTCGCCGATCGCAACCACCCTCTGCTGCGCGAACTGGAGTCGAAGGCGCTGGGTTCCTACAACCACTCGGTGATGGTGGCGGCGCTCACCGAGCGCGCCTGCCGGGCCGTGCACGCCGATCCGCTGCTGGGGGGCGTCGCCGCGCTGTACCACGACATCGGGAAGGTGAGGCAACCGCACTTCTTCATCGAGAACCAGCAGGGGATCGCGAACCCCCACGACGACCTGGAACCCGAGGTCTCGGCGGTGATCATCCAGAACCACGTCAAGGACGGGGTGGAGATGGCCACCGAACACCGGCTGCCGCCGGAAGTGGTCGCCTGCATCGGGAGTCACCACGGCACGATGCTGGTGAGCTACTTCTACGAGAAGGCCGTCGAGGCCGCGGGCGGGGACGACCGCGCCGTCGACGAGGCCACTTTCCGTTACCGCGGGACGAAGCCTCGCAGCAAGGAGGCGGCGATCCTGCTGCTGGCGGACTGTTGCGAGGCCACGACGCGGTCGATGGCGATGTCGCGCGGGACGCTGCCACGCCAGGACATCGAGGACACCGTCGACCGCCTGCTGCACGAGCGGGTCGAGGACGGTCAGTTCGAGGACTCGGAGCTGACGTTCCGCGAGTTGTCGATCGCGCGGGACACCGTGGTGGAATCTCTGGTGGGGATCTACCACCCCCGGATCGCCTACCCGCCGAAGACCGGGCCGACCGCGGCGTCGGTGGGGGACCAGGTCGTCGACGACCGGCCGGAGGATGCCGGCGAGGGGGCCGGCAACGTGACGGCGCCGACCCGGCGGTGACGGTCGGTGACGGTGCGGCGCATGCAGCGGTCCACGCCGCCGACGACGGGCACCGACCGGACGTCGTTCGCCGACGCGGTGTACGCCGTGGTCGCTTCGACGCGGCCGGGGGAGGTGCTGACGTACGGTGAGGTCGCGCTCGAGGCCGGATCGCCGGGTGCGGCGCGGGCCGTCGGGCGTGTGCTCGCCACCGGTGACGGCCAGCTGCCGTGGTGGCGGATCGTGACCGCCGACGGCCGGCTCGCGCCGGGCAAGGAGGCCCGTCAGGCGGCGTTGCTCGGTGCCGAGGGCGTGATGTGCGACCGTGGCCGGGTCCTGAGTGCGCACCGAAAGCGCCTGGGCGAGCGCTGAGCGCTCATGCTGCCGGGTGGCGGACGCTACAGCGCCGCGCGTGCGTTGCCGATACTGAAGGGGTGAACCCGCAGGAATGTGGACGTATCCGCTACGCACGCCCACCCTCTCCAACCGCGCCGGGGCGGGGAACCCCGCCGGACGCGTCCGAACGTCGGCACCGCACCCCGTCTGGCTCCGAACCATTCGTGCGAGGGTGACGGACCCGGTGGGGCGTTGCACCCGCCACCGGCGAGGATGCGTACCGGTCACCGTCGACCGTCGACGCGGATCCCCCTCCCCGCACCCCGATCACACCCGAAGCCCGAAGCCCGACGACCGCCACACCGAGACACCCCGTCCGACCAGCGGCCCATCGCCGCCCTCGCACCCCATTCGTGAGGAGGAGTCCACGTGAACCCGACCGATCTCCCGACCGCCGAGGTCGCGGTGGAGGAATTGATCGAGCGTTCCGCGGAGCGCGGCTACGTGCTGCACTCCGAGCTCCAGGAGCTCCACGTCCCCGAGCTCCACGGTGACGCGTGGGTCGATGCCGCGATCATCACGGTCACCGACCACGGCCTGCAGGTCATCGATGACGTCGCCGACGACGCCCCTGAGGACGTCGTCGCCGACACCTCCGCGGCGCTCACGACCGACCTCGTGCGCCAGTACCTCAACGACGCCGGTCGTCACGCCCTGCTCACCAAGGAGGACGAGGCGGACCTGGCCAAGCGTTACCAGGCCGGTCTCGCCGCCGAGCAGCTGCTCAAGGAGCGCGGCGACACGCTCACCCGCGCCGGGAAGGCGCGCCTGCGACGGATCAGCCGCGACGGCGCCCGCGCCAAGGAGCGCATGGTCCAGGCCAACCTGCGTCTGGTGGTTCCGCAGGCCCGGAAGTTCTCCGGGAGGGACCTGGACTTCATCGAGTTGATCCAGGAGGGCAACCTCGGCCTGCTGCGCGCCGTCGAGAAGTTCGACCACACCAAGGGGTACAAGTTCTCGACGTACGCGGTGTGGTGGATCCGGCAGGCCCTGCAGCGCGGTGTCGCCAGCAAGGGACGGACGATCCGTGTCCCGGCGCACGTCTGGGAGCTCTACGGCAAGCTTCGGGCCGCCGAGTTGCGGCTTCGTCAGCAGAAGGGCGGAGACCCCACGGAAGCCGAGGTCGCCGAGGAGGTCGGGCTCACCGAGACCCGGGTGCGAGAGGTCCGGGACGCGATGCAGGAGCTGGTGAGCCTGGATCGCCCCATCGGCGAGGACGGTGACGCGACGATGGGCGACCTCATCGCCGACGCCGGGCAGGTCGACCCCGCCGATACGGCACTGGAAGGCGACGTCCTCAGCCAGATCGACCGGGCCCTGCAGGCACTGGAAGAGCGTGAGCGCATCATCCTCACGCTGCGGTTCGGGCTCGGTGGTCAGGAGCCCGAGACCCTCGAGGAGATCGGGGCGCACTTCGGGCTGACCCGTGAGCGGATCCGACAGATGCAGAACCGCGCCCTGGCCAAGCTGCGCCACCCGTCCCGGGCCCACAACCTCTCCGGGCTCCTCGACGTCCTCGACCGCGCCGCCTGAACCCGACGGGGCGCCCCGCCGCAACCCGGCGTGGCGTCCTGTGACCCGCGCGTCGGCGCGTAGCATCACGCCCGTCGATGACCGGGACGGCGACCGGGAGGGCGCTGGTGGGCGGCAACGTCGAACGGGCGCATGCCGGGCTCCTCGCCGTCGTGGGCGTGCTCCTCGTGGCGACGGTGGCCGGGATGGCCGCGTTGTGGCCGGCATCGCCGGAACCGTTGACGGCTGACGACGACGCCGTCGACGAGTTCGAGGACCTCGTCGACGGTGAGATCCTCGAGGTCGAGGGGTACGTCGAGGAACCCGATCCGGACGTCGGGTTGACGGGGGCGATGCTGCGGATCGACGTGCGGATCCTCGAGGGGCCCGATGCCGGTGAGGTGGTCGAGGTCCAGGTGCCGCGTGAGGGCTTCCCCCAGGTGAGCCCCGGCGACGTCGTGGCCCTCGACCACGCCGGTGCCCCCGGTGGCGAGGACCAGTACTACATCGCCGACTTCCAGCGGCTCCCGACGCTGATGTGGTTGCTGGGGCTGTTCGTCGCCGCCGTCCTGGTGATCTCGCGCTGGCACGGGCTGCGGTCGCTGGTGGGGCTCGCCCTGTCCCTGCTGATCATCGTGCAGTTCGTCGTCCCGGCGATCCTCGACGGCGCGAGCCCGCCCGCCGTCGCCCTGGTCGGGGCGGTCGCGGTGATGATCGTGACGCTGTACCTCACGCACGGCGTGCGGCCGATGACCACCGCCGCCGTCGTCGGGACCTCGGCGGCGTTGGCGGTCACCGTCGCGTTGGGCTCGTTCTTCATCAGTCGGGGCAGGATCACCGGGTTCGCCTCCGACGACGCGGTGTTCGCCCGCTTCGCCGTCGACGGCGCCCTCGATCTGCAGGGGCTGGTCCTCGCCGGGCTGATCATCGCCGCGCTCGGGGTCCTCGACGACGTCACGATCAGCCAGTCCTCGACGGTGTTCGCGCTCCACGACACCGATCCGCGTCTGGGTTGGTCGTCGCTGTTCCGTCGGGCGATGGTGGTCGGGCGTGACCACATCGCCTCGGTCGTGAACACCCTGTTCCTGGCCTATGCCGGGGCGTCGCTCGCCCTGTTGGTCCTGTTCTCGACCGGTGGGCTCCGCGTGGGCGAGATCGTCAACTCCGAGGTCCTCGCCGAGGAGATCGTCAAGACGGTGGTGGGTTCGCTCGGGTTGATCCTGGCGGTCCCGTTCACCACCGCCCTCGCCGCGACGGTCGCGATCGGCCGGGGGAACGGTCCCGACGACCCCGGCGGCACGCCGGCTTCACCGCCTCCCCACACGGAGCCTGCCGGCGATGCCGCCGGCGCCTCCGACGACGAGCTCGACGACGAGGCACGGGCGGCACGGGCCTGGGCGGCGTACCTCCGGCGGGTCGAGGAAGACCGCTCTTCGCCGTCGTGACGGCGTTTCGTGACCGTCCGGGCCTCCCTGGTGACGGTCGGGGGTGCGGCGACCGCGGGTTGCGCTGACGGCGTGCCAGGATCCGCGTACCCTGCGCGGCCACGCCCCGGGAGCCGGCGGGAAGCGGTCGGCTCGACGACGGCACACCCCGCCGCCGGTGGCGCGGCCCGACCGGTCGGTGACCGGTCCCGCGCCGTGCCGGACGCCGGGTCGCCGCCGTCCGACGGGGAGACCTCCGACGGATCTGACCCGACCGCGAGACGACACCACGTGAGCGACGTCACCCCCATCTCCGAACTCTTCGAGCGCGGCGCGTCCCGCGGCTACGTGCTGCTGTCTGAGCTCCAGGAGCTCTTCGACCCGCTGACCCACCCCGACACGTGGGTCGAGGACACCGCGCAGTCGGCCCGCGACCTCGGGATGCAGATCCTCGACGACCTCGTCGAGGATGCTGACCGGCCCGAGGCGACGCCGCTGTCGGCGTCCTCGGACTCGGTCCGTCAGTACCTCAACGAGATCGGCCGTACCGAGCTGCTCACCCCGGAGCTCGAGGTCGACCTCGCCAAGCGGTACCAGGCCGGGTTGGCGGCCGGCGGGATCCTCTCCTCCGGGGTGAAGCTCCCTCCGCGCCGGCGCGCCCAGATGCGGATGATCTCCCGGGGTGGGGAGCGTGCCAAGGACCACATGATCCGGGCCAACCTGCGCTTGGTGGTCTCGGTGGCCCGCAAGTTCCGTGGCCGGGGCGTCGATCTCCTCTCGCTCATCCAGGAGGGCAACCTCGGGTTGATCCGTGGTGTGGAGAAGTTCGACCACACCAAGGGCTACAAGTTCTCGACGTACGCGACGTGGTGGATCCGTCAGGCCCTGCAGCGTGGATTGGCCAACACGGGGCGTACCGTCCGCCTCCCGGTGCACGTGCACGAACTGATGGGCAAGGTCCGCTACGCGGAGTTCGCGTTGCTGCAGCAGCTCGGGCGGGAGCCCAGCGAGCAGGAGATCGCCTCCGAGCTCGGCCTCCCGGTGGAACGCCTCCGCGAGGTGAAGCTCGCAGCCCAGGACGTCGCCAGCCTCGACAAGCCGATCGGCGAGGACGGCGACGCGACGATGGGCGAGCTCGTCGCCGATGAGGACGCGATCGACCCGGAGTCCTCGGCGACCGCGGTCCTGGCCAAACGTGAGGTGGAACGGGCCCTGTCGGCGCTCACCGACCGCGAGCGGACGGTCCTGATGCTGCGCTACGGGCTGATGGACGGTGAGGAGCACACGCTGGAGGACATCGGAGCCCAGTTCGGCCTCACCCGGGAACGGATCCGGCAGATCGAGAAGAAGACGCTGACGAAGCTGCGGCACCCCTCGCGGGGCTTCCAGCTCCGCGGCCTCCTCGACTCCGTCGACGCGCCGAGCTGAGGCGGATGCGCGCACGCCCGGCCGTGGCGCTGTTGGTCGCGCTCGCCGTCCTGTTCACCGCGTGCCAGGGGGAGGCGACCGACGAGGATGCGGGCCGGGAGCGGGGGGGTGTACCGACCCTCGAGGAGGGGGCGGGGCGTGACGGGGAAGGCGGTGACCTCTCAACACCCCGGGCACCCGGGAGGGACACCGACGGTGACACCGCCTCACCTGACGTCGACGCCGACGATCGGTCGGCCGACGACCCCGACGCCGGGGCACCGGCCCGGGAGACGGCTGCAACCGAACCTCCGCCTCCACCACCGCCCGGGCGCGACGACCTCGTCGAGGAGGCGACCGCGCTGCTGGACGCGGCCCGGGAACAGGCCGGTGACGACGTCCTCGCGGTGCATGTCGTCGATGAGCACAACCGTGCGATCGTCTCGCACCGCCCCGATGATGCGGTGCTCCCGGCCTCGACGCTGAAGATCGTCACCGCTGCGGCCGCGCTCACCACCTTCGGTCCCGACGCGGTGTTCCGCACCCGTGTGGAGGTCACCGCCCCGGTCGAGGGCGACGGGCGCGTCGCCGGCGACCTCGTCCTGGTCGGGTCGGGGGACCCGGTGCTCGCGACCGAGGAGTACGCGCGGTGGGTGTACCCCGCCCGCCCGCGCACCCCCCTGGAGGACCTCGCGGACGCCGTCGTGGAGGCCGGGGTACGCCGGGTGGACGGTGACGTGGTGGGGATCGCCGACCGCTTCGATGGTCCGCGTGTCGCCGACGGGTGGCCGGACCGGTACTTCTCCGGGTTCGACGCGCGGTACGCCGATGGCCTCACCGTCGACGCCGGGTTGCGGACCCTGGTGACGTACCCGGAACCCGAGGAGGACGACGCTGACGACGCCGACGACGCCGACGACGCCGAACTCGAGGAGGGGGAGACCGACGCCGACCCGGCCGACGCCGACGACGCCGACGACGCCGACGACGTCGAGGACACCCCTGCCGCCGACGTCGACCCCGAGGTGCGGGTCGATCACGCCCCGCACCCGGCTGCCCACGCCACTGACGAGTTCGCCCGACTCCTCGCGGAGCGGGGTGTCGAGGTCGGCGGGGAGGTCCACACCGACGGCGTCGACGCCCCGACCGTGGGACGGTTGGCGAGCGTGGACAGCCCACCGATGCGCGATCTCCTGCGGTTCGCGTTGCGACGTAGCGACAACCAGATCACCGATGCGCTGTTCCGAGCCGTGGGCCGTGCCCGCACCGGTGTGGGCTCGTTCACCTCCGGAGAGCGCGCCCTGGTGCAGGTCCTCGACCACCTGGGAGTCGACGCAGAGGCCGCACGGTTCGCCGACGGCTCGGGGCTGTCGCGGGACGACCGTGTCACCGCGCGGCTGCTGGTCGACGTCGACCTGGCGATGCACGCCGGACGCCACCGCGCGCTGTGGCGCTCCCTGATGGCCGCACCGGGTGAGCCGGGGACCCTCGAGCGGCGACTCACCGACGGGGTCGCCTCCGGGCGGTTCGCCGGGAAGACCGGGACGCTGCGCGATGTGATCAGCATCGTCGGTACGGTCACCGGCGACAACGGTCATCGCTATCACCTCGCGGTGCTGGCGCACGACCCGGGTGGTGCCCGTTGGGTCGGGCGGGTCCTGGCCGACGAACTCATCACCCTGCTCGCCGCCGAAGGCGCCGGTTGCCGTGCTCGGATCGGCGACGGCAACGCCGGGGCATTGGGGATCGCCCCGCTCTCCGTGGCCTGTTGAGCCGTTCGTGCCCCTGCCCGATCCCCGCTAGCGTTCCGTCCGCGAATCCACCTCGACCGACCATCAGGAGTGCGACGTGGAGCAGCACGAGGTCGACCTCAGCATCATCGGTGCCGGCCCCTCCGGTCTGTACGCGGCGTACTACGCCGGGTTCCGCGGGTTGACGACGGCGCTCGTCGACTCGCTCCCCGAACCCGGCGGGCAGGTGGCTGCCCTCTACCCGGAGAAGGCGATCTTCGATGTCGCCGGGTTCCCCAACGTCCGTGGGCAGGACCTCATCGAGAACCTCGTCGAGCAGGCCGCACCGTACGACCCGATCTACCTCCTCAACCACCGCGCTGAGGACCTCGAGCCACAGGACGACGGGACCTTCGCGATCACCACTCACCGGGGGGCGCAGGTCCGGACCAAGGCGGTGCTGATCACCGGTGGCATCGGGACGTTCACCCCGCGCCCGCTCCCCGATGGCGAGGAGTTCGAGGGCCGCGGGCTGGTGTACTTCGTCCGGGAGTTGGAGGTGATGCGCGACCACGACGTCCTCATCGTCGGTGGTGGTGACTCGGCGGTCGACTGGGCCCTCAACCTCGAGGGGATCGCCCGTTCGATCACCCTGATCCACCGGCGGGACCGCTTCCGTGCCCACGAGGACAGCGTGGAGAAGCTCTACGCCTCGTCGGTCCGCGTCCTGACCTTCCACGAGGTCGCCCGGATCGAGGGCGCCGACGGCGTCGAGCGGGTCACGGTGTTCAACAACCAGAACGACGAGCGGGAGGTCCTCGACGTCACCCGGGTGGTCGCCGCCCTCGGGTTCAACGCCGACCTCGGACCGCTGAAGTCGTGGGACATCGAGATCGACAAGCGCTACATCCCGGTGGACACCCGGATGGCGACCTCGCTCCCCGGGGTGTTCGCCGCCGGCGACATCACCGACTACCCGGGCAAGGTGCGGCTGATCTCCGTCGGGTTCGGCGAGGCCGCCACCGCGGTGAACAACGCGGCCGTCTACATCGACCCGGCTGCCAAGGTGTTCCCGGGGCACTCCTCGGGGTGACGTCGCGGCTCCCGCAGGCCGCCCTGGGCCGGCACCGGCGCACCGAACTGAACGGCGACAGGAGCACGCATGACCACGATCGTGATCGGCGGCGGTGTCGTCGGCGTGGCCACCGCCTACGAGTTGGCGCGTGACGGTGAGGACGTCACCCTGGTCGAACGGGACCCGACGGTCGCCTCCGGCGCGAGCGCGGTGAACGCGGGGTTGATCACCCCGGGGCACAGCCTGGCCTGGGCGTCGCCGCAGGCACCGGGGATGCTCGTGCGCTCGGTGTTCGGTGCCCGGACGGTGATCCGTGTCCGACCCCGACCCGACCCGCGCCTGGCCCGGTGGGGGGTGCGGTTCCTCCGCGAGTGCACACCGGCGCGGTTCGCCCGGAACACCTTGGTGAAGTACGAGTTGTCCCGGTACAGCCAGACGTGCATCGACGAGGTCGCCGAACGTGAGGGGATCGCGTTCGACCGTGAACAGGGGCTGCTGTACCTCTTCGCCGACGACGAGGCGCTCACGGCCGCCTGGCAGCGACTCGGTGTCCTGCACGAGCACGGGCTCGAGCAGCGCATCCTCACCGCCGACGAGGTCGGCCAGCTCGAACCTGTCCTCGCCGGGGCCCCCGGGATCGCCGGGGCGGTCCACGGCGTCACCGACGGGCTCGGTGATTCGGCGGCGTTCGCCCGGCAGCTCGCCGACGTCGCCGTCGCCGATCACGGCGTCCGGTTGGAGACGTCGGTGACGGTGACCCAGCTCGTCGCCGAAGGTTCCCGGGTCGTCGCCGCGGTCACCGACACCGGCGACCTCCTCACCGCCGACCGGTTCGTCCTCGCTGCCGGGACGTTCACGCCGTTGATCGCCGAGACGATCGGGTTGCGGGTACCGATCGAGCCGGCGAAGGGGTACTCGGCGACGTTCCCCATCGTCGACGAGTCGCAGGCACCGCTCCGCGGAGGCGTCGACGAGAGTCGGCTGGTGGCGTTCAGTCGCCTCGGCGACCGGCTGCGACTCACGTCCACCGCGGAGTTCGCTGGTTGGGACACCACCACGCCGACGGAGCGCTTCGCCCACATCCGGGACGTCGCCGCCAGCTGGTTCCCGCACGCCGCCGACTACGACGCCGGCGAGTACACCTCGGGGCTCCGACCGGCGACGCCGGACGGGCCCCCGATCATCGATCGCTCTCCACGTCACACCAACCTGTGGGTGAACGCCGGGCACGGGCACCTGGGCTGGACCATGTCGTGCGGCTCCGCACGGGTGCTGACCGCGCGGATCGCCGGGCACACACCACCGGTACCGGTCGACGGGCTCGGGTGGCGGTGACGCGGATCAGAACAACGGGGCCTGCTCGGCGACGCCGTCACGCACTCCGAGGGTGACGGGGGCGGCGGGCCCGGTGCGTTCGCCCCCTCCATGGTCGTCGGCGTTGTGCGGGGTCGCCGGCGGCGGCGCGGTCGGTGGAGGCGGTGGTACGGGGTTCGTGATGGCCCGTCTCAGCCGGTGTGCGGCCCGGTCGAGCCCGTGTCGGGTCAGCTCGGCGGTGAGGCGTTCGACGTCGAGGCCGGTGACGACGGGGCCCTCGACATCGACGTCGACGTGGGGAACCGGGGCCATCAGCAGCAGGTTGCGTTCCACCTGCT
>SLDB01000100.1 GCA_007125475.1 Nitriliruptoraceae bacterium
GTGTGCGGAGCGGGTGATGGCGTCGGGGTTCCCGCGGACCTGAACGAGCACGGTGCCGTCCGGTTGCCTCGTCCAGGTCACGGGGGTGTCGAAGAACCGTGCCAGAGTGTGCGCGTTGGTCGTGCAGCGCCGCGTCAGGGCGACGGTCGAGAAGGCTCCACCCGCGCCCAGCGCGAGCGGCACGAGCAGCTGGTCGGCGAGGTGGGGCCCCACCGGGGCCATCGTCGCGATTCGCTGCCTCGCGCCGGCGACCGCGCGGCGGGCCACCTCCTCCGCCGGCAGCCCACGTCGGCCGACCGAGGACACGATCTCGGTGACGGGTCCCCGCTCGAGCTCCAGCAGCAGGACGTTGCCCGGGCAGTCCGCCTCGACCTCGTCGATGACCGTCCGGTCCCCGGGCCAGCCGAGCGCACCGGTGACCACGGCCAGCTCCCGCTCGGCGACGGCGGCGGCCGCCCGTACCGCCGCCAGGTGCTGAGGGCGCAGGCCCGGGCGAGGGCGTGCGGCCCGGATGCGCCGGATGCGTACCGGCGTGCCGGTCACGATGGACGCCACGATCGCGGTCCGCAGGATCTGACCACCCCCTTCGCCGTAGGACCCGTCCAGCTCCGGCACCGCGCCGTCACCCTCTTCGCAGCGTCAGCGTGCCGTCGTCGAGGCGCGCGACCCGGGTTCCCAGCGCCGCGCCGGCGTCGTCGAGCCGGGCGTGCAGCCACCCGGCATCCTCGCCCGAGGCGTGCTCGAGCCGCAGGCGCCGGGCTCGCATCGGCAGCATGCGCACCGAGGTCAGTGCGCCGTCGACGGTCCGGAGCGTCACGAGGTACAGCAGGCGCAGGTCCGGCCGGTAGGACTCGTGGCCGGAGATCCCCTCGTAGTCGTTCACGAGGTCGCCGCACCCGTACAGGATGAGCCTGTCCCGGTAGATCTCCGCGGGCCGCGGATGGTGGGAGGAGTGGCCGTGGACGACGTCGACCCCGCCGTCGACGAGCGCATGAGCGAACTCGACCTCGGCGTCGTCGGGCCGGTAGCCCCAGTTGGGGCCCCAGTGCACGGAGACCACCCGCAGATCGCCTGTGCGCGCATGCCGCTCCAGCCCTGCGGCGACCTCGCGCCCCGCGTCCGCCGACAGCTCCTCCACCACGGCGATGCCAGGCCCCTCGGCGGTCGCCGCCCATCCGGACGGAATGCCGCTGGAGGCGTGTCCGACGGCGGCCACGAGGACCCTCGACCGGTCATCGAGTGGCACGACCGCCGGGCGCCGGGCCTCCTGTAGGTCACGGCCGGCACCGGCCCGCCCCAGTCCCGCTGCGTCGAGTGCCTCGAGGGTGTCGAGCAGCCCCGGGCGTCCGAAGTCGAGGACGTGGTTGTTCGCCAGCGTGCACACGTCCGGTCGGAGGCTGATGAGGCAGCCGAGGTTCGACGGGTGCATCCGGTAGTGGACCACCTTGCCGTCGGCCGGCAGCCCACGGGCCGTGACGCCGGTCTCGAGGTTGACGACCCTGACGTGCGGTGCCGCGGCCGTCAGTGCCGCGAGCGCGTCGCCCCACGGCCAGGTGTCGTCCACGGGGCGCGGAACCGGTCCGTTGGCGCGCTCGGCCATCTCGAGGTAGGTCCGGGCGTCGGTGACGTACGGCTCGACCAGTGCCGGGTCGCCCGGGTGCGCGAGCGCCTGATCGACGCCACGACCGAGCATGACGTCGCCGCCCAGGAAGAGGGTGACCTCGACGTGCCGCATGGCGCCTCGCTCCCATCCTCGCGGTTCCGACACCCATCAGCAGTCGCCGTGACCGCCAGCCCGGTGACCACCGGCCAGGTGGTGTCCCGGAGATGCGCGGGGCTGAGCACGAGCGGTGGTGCACCGGCGATCCAGGTGGCCATGAGGCAGGTGCCGCCGGCCACCGCCAGCGAGAGCATCCCGAAGGCCACGATCTGGGTCCGGGGGACGTGCTCCGGGACCGACGGGCGGGCGACGAGCGACAGCAGGCGCGCCATGAGCACCGTGGTGCTCGCGGTCGCCAGCGAGAGGCTACAGGACGAAGACCGGGTTTCTCACGGCCTTGCGCACCTCGCCACCGTATGTATCGCCGATGGTCGTGGATGGCCGAACGCCGGTACCGGCGCAGGGCGGGGCCTGGCTCGGCGGCCGGCGCTCGGAGGCGTCAGCGGGCGAAGCGACGCAGCCGTAGCGCGTTCGCCACCACGCTCACGCTCGAGAAGGCCATCGCGGCACCGGCGATCATCGGGTTGAGCAGGCCCACCGCGGCCAGTGGCAGGGCCGCGACGTTGTAGGCGAAGGCCCAACCGAGGTTCTGCAGGATGGTGCGGTAGGTGCGGCGCGAAAGGCGCAGCGCCAGCGGGACGCCGGCGAGATCGCCGCGCATCAGCGTGAGGTCGCTCGACTCGATCGCCACATCGGTTCCGGTGCCGATCGCGATGCCCAGGTCAGCCTGTACCAGGGCGGGAGCGTCGTTCACGCCGTCGCCGACCATGGCCACGACGTGCCCCTCGCTCTGCAGCCGCTCCACCTCGGCGACCTTGTCGCCGGGAAGCACCTCGGCCAGGACGCGATCGATCCCCACAGCGGAGGCGATCGCTTCGGCGGTTCGCGCGTTGTCTCCGGTGAGCAACGCGACCTCCAGGCCCATGGACCGCAACTCGGCGACGATGTCCGCCGCTCCCTCCTTGAGGGTGTCGGCGACTCCGAGGACGCCACGCGCCTCACCGTCCCAGGCGACCAGCACCGCGGTGCGCCCATGCTGCTCACAACGCTGTGCCGCCTCCTCGAGTGCTCCGGTCACGACGACGCCGGCCTCGGCGAGCAGCTTGCGCCTGCCCACCCACACCCGCGAACCGTCCACGACCGCCTCGACGCCGTGCCCCGCTGTGGAGGAGAATCCGTCGACGGCGGGAAGTTGGCCGGTGCGGGCGCGCGCCTCTGCGGTGATCGCGGCACCGATGGGGTGCTCGCTGCCCGATTCGACCGCGCCGGCGCGGGCCAGCAGCTCCTCCTCGGAGGTATCGGGAGCGGTGACGATGTCGGTGACCGTCATCTCGCCGCGGGTCAACGTGCCCGTCTTGTCGAAGACGATCGTCGTGGCCTCACGCGTGCGCTCGAGCACGTCCACGGACCGGATGAGCACGCCCAGGCTGGCTCCCCGGCCCGTGCCCACCATGATCGCGATGGGGGTCGCGAGCCCGAGTGCGCACGGGCAGGCGATGATCAGCACCGCGACGGCGGCGATCAGCCCACCGAGGGGATCGCCGGCGAAGGCCCACCAGCCGAGGAAGGTCAATACGGCCAGTGCCATGACGATCGGGACGAACACCGCCGAGATCCGGTCGGCGAGGCGCTGGACCGGAGCTTTGCCGGCCTGCGCCTGCTGGACGAGGTCGACGATCTGGGCGAGCGCGGTGTCGGACCCGACGGCCGTGGCTCGCACGGTCAACAGCCCCGAGGTGTTGATCGTGGCTCCCGCGACCTTCGCCCCCTCGGACTTCTCGACGGGCACGGATTCACCGGTGAGCATCGATTCGTTCACGGCACTGCTGCCGTCGACGACCTCGCCGTCGGCCGGGATCTTCTCGCCGGGACGCACGCGCAGCAGGTCACCGACCATCACCTCGTCGGCCGGGATCAGGACCTCCTCGCCCTCGCGCAGCACGCGTGCCTGCTTCGCTCCGAGCTCCAGCAGTGAGCGCAGCGCCGAACCCGCACGGCTCTTCGCGCGGGCCTCGAAGTACCGGCCGAGCGAGAGGAAGGCGATGATGATCGCGGCGACCTCGAAGTAGAGGAATCCGCCGGTGAACAGCGCAACGGTCGAGTAGCCGAACGCCGCCAGAGTCCCGAGCCCGATCAGGGTGTCCATGTTGGCCGTGCCCCGGCGCGCGCGGCGGGCCATCTCGTGAAGGAAGGGCCACCCCACCCAGAACTGCACGGGAAGAGTCAACACGAACTGGGCCCATCGTGCCCAGGTCTGCTCACCGAGGTCGCCGGAGAACATCGCCAGCCACAGGACCACCAGGGAGGGGGGTGTGGCGACCAGGATCCGCCAGCCCCAGCGACGCCGCTCGCGCGCCTCGGTCTCGTCGGGATCCTCGCCGTGGTCGGCTTCCTCGGGCTCCGTGGAGACGAGGTGGTAGCCGACCCGGTCGATGGCGTGGTCGAGGGCCTCGAGATCCACCGGACCGTCGGAGTGCACCCGCACGAGCCCCGTCGCGAAGTTGACGTCGGCGCGGGAGACGCCCTGCTGGCGCTCCAATGTGCGCTGCACTCGGGCGGCGCAGGATCCGCAGGTCATGCCCTCGACCGTGAGGTCCAGAGGCGCTTGGGACGGGGTCGTGGGCGTGGTCATGCACCGCCTCCACATCGCCGGGCCGCGGAGCGTCCAGTGGACCGGCCCACGGCGCGGTGGTCGAGAAATCTAGTATGGGGGGGTAGGGTATCAGGAACGGAGCGCGTGCGCGGTCGCGCGTCCAGGATCGATCAGCTCTCCGAGACCTCGCAGACGGCCTCACGCACGCTGGCCGCCACGTCCCACCTCAGTGCGTAGGCGGCGACATCGGTGACCTCGATCCCATAGCGGCCCGGGGGGCCCGCCATGCGGAAGCGCAACCGGCCGAAGAGGTCGGTGGTGCCCTGGACGGTGCTGGCCCGGTGCGGCCCGCTCACGTGCGCCTCGACGGAGAGGTCCGAGCACCGCTTGTCCTCGGCGTCCTTGACCTCGACCAGGAACGTCACACGGTGCTCGCCGTCGTCGAGCTCCTCGACAGCGAGGGGTTCGACGGTCGTGACCCGGATCGGTTCAGCGAAGAGGCCGGTCTTGGGAAGGCCGTCCGGTTGCTGCTCGAGCGTGACCTCGGGGGACCGTCGTCTGCGACGGGGAAGGACCACGTCATGCTCCCGGTGGCGATACGAAAGGGGATGGTTCCAACGATACCGCTGGCGCGAATGGATCAGGCGGGAGGGTGCGCCGCGCGGTGACAGTCGGCGAGGTGGTCGTCGACGATGCCCATCGACTGCATCAGGGCGTACATGGTCCTCGCTCCGACGAAGGCGAATCCCGAGGCCTTGAGCTCGGCGGCCAGGGCGTGGGACGACGGCGTGCTGGTGGGGATCTCCCCGGGGGTGCGCGGTCGCGGACGAGGTGGTGGCGCGTGGTGCCACACCATCTTCGCGAGGGAGGCCCCGCCGCGGTGCAGGGCGAGCAAGGCCCGGGCGTTGGTGACCACCGCCTCGATCTTGGCGCGATGGCGGATGATCCGCGCATCGCCGATGAGCCGGGCGATGTCCCGTTCGTCGAAGGTGGCCACGCGGACCGGATCGAACCCCTCGAACGCCCGGCGCAGCGCCTCGCGGCGGCGCAGCACCGTCAGCCACGACAGCCCGGCCTGGAATCCCTCCAGACACAGCTTCTCGAACAGGCGCTGCTCGTCGCGCACCGGGCGGCCCCACTCGTCGTCGTGGTAGGCGACGTACCCTGGATCCTCTCCGCACCACCAGCACCGCGCGACGCCGTCAGGGTGTCGGAGCACCCCGCCGTCGTCGGTGATCGCCTGCGTGCCCTCGGGCATCAGTACTCCGGTCGGCGTGCACGGGGTCATCGCCGCTCCAGCCTACGTTGACACCACCCGGACCTGGTGCGACCCTTCCGGGCTCCGGCTCGTATCCGGTGGTCGACGCGCGTCCACGGCACCACGTGACACCACGTGGCACCACGACGGCGGCGCGAGCCACCGCGTGTGGACCGGGCGCCGAACGGTGCCCGTGGACGACGAGTGGCGAGGTGGCGGAGCTCCGCCACCCGCAGCGGGCCGGGCACCCCCCGCTGATACCCGGCGGACGCTTCATGCCAGGGGAGTACGGCCGGCACCCGCCGGTGGCTCCCGAACCGACCCCCCCGAAGAGATCCGACCCCGATGTCCGAGACCCCAAC
>SLDB01000035.1 GCA_007125475.1 Nitriliruptoraceae bacterium
CATCCAGTCGATGAGGTGCTGGTCCCAGTCGTCACCACCGAGCTTCGAGTCGCCGGCGGTCGACTTGACGTCGAACACGCCCTCGGCGATCTCCAGCACGGAGACGTCGAAGGTGCCGCCGCCGAGGTCGAAGACCAGCACGGTCTGCTCGTCCTCCTTCTCCAGGCCGTAGGCGAGCGCCGCGGCGGTCGGCTCGGCGACCAGGCGCAGCACCTCCAGGCCCGCGATCTCGCCGGCCTCCTTGGTGGCCTGACGCTGGGCGTCGTCGAAGTACGCGGGGACGGTGATCACCGCCTCGGTGACGTCGTCACCGAGGTAGGCCTCCGCGTCGCGCTTGAGCTTCATCAGGATCCGGGCGGAGATCTCCTGCGGGGTGTAGGACTGCCCGCCGATCTCCGTCTTCCAGTCCGTGCCGATGTGCCGCTTGACGGACCGGATGGTGCGGTCCGCGTTCGTCACCGCCTGTCGCTTCGCCACCTCGCCGACGAGGACCTCGTCGGACTTGGACCACGCGACGACGGACGGCGTCGTGCGTGCGCCCTCGGCGTTGGCGATGACGGTGGCCTCGCCACCCTCCATGACGGAGACGACGGAGTTCGTCGTCCCCAGGTCGATCCCAACCGCCTTGGCCATCTCGTCGCGCCTCCTGCTGCTCGGTGTCGTTGCCCTGTGGTGCGTCCGCCGCGCGGTGTCCCCGATAGGTGTCCCCGCGGTCGGTCGTCTGTGCTCAAGGTACGCGGTCGGGATGCCCGCGCAAGCTGCTGAGTGCTCCATCCATAAGGTTTTCTGCGTCGCAGCGACTCAATTTCTACATGACGAGCTGGCTGAGGGCTGAAACGGTGCGACGATGCTGCGCCGTGGCCCGTGGAGACGGCCCGCGGCGCTGGGAGCACACACGACGGAGCGCGAGCACCTCGATCGCGCTCGCGCTCCGTGATGGGCCATCGACGGCGGGTACCAGCCCCGCCGTCCCCCCGACGTCACCCGGTCAGGGCATCGGCACCGCACGCCGCGGACTTGACCCCACACGCGACCCTGCGGCCAACCCGGTCACCCTCCGCACCAGGTTCGCGGCGCCGGGAACGCAGCCCGGAGCACACGGGGATCCCGCCGTCAGGTGCCCGGCTCAGTGGTGCTCGTCGTCCTCGCTCGGCGGCGGGCCGCCCGAACCGATCCAGGTGCGTTCCAACGGCACGCCACCACCGCTGAGGCGCTCCCGGTGACCGTGGAACACCACCAGCAGCAGCATCGGGATCAGCACCAGCACGCCGAGGGTCACCCACTGCCACGCTGCCACCACGCACCTCCTGGCTCGTCACGGATCCCAGCCTACGTCACCGCGCACGGCGACCACTCGGTCACCTTCGCCGACGCCGTTCGCGTCGAACCACCCGGCCGGCATCTCCACCGCGAGCCGGTAGGTCACCTGTGGGTCGTACACCGGGCACGGGTCCTTCTCGCACGGCTCCATCTCCATCAGCGCCAACACCACCCCGTCGGCGTCGAGGAACGCGATCTGCAACGCCACGAGGGTGTCGCGCATCCAGAACCCGCCGGTGCGCGGCGCCGGGAACACGAACACCATCCCGGTGTCGTCGGGCAACGACTCGACCTGCTGCAATCCGCGTCGGCGTTCAGACGCCGAGGCGGCGACCCGCACGTGGGCGTCGACCTCACCCGCCGCACCGGCGAACCGCAGCATCGCTGGAGGGAGGCGATCGACGCGCTGGTGGATCGACGGCACCGACGGCTCGGGGAGGTCGTCGGCCGAGGTGTCGGACGCCGGCGCCACACACCCGGCGGCGAGGAACGCCACCGCCACCCACCACGCCACCGAACGCCGGATCCGCACACGTCCACGGTAGGCGAGGTGGCCGGCCGGATCGTCACGGGTCTGGGGCGCCGGTCACGCGCCGTTGCGGCAGCAGAGACCCGACGCCGGCCGCGCGCCCCCGCGGCCGCGGACACCCGGCACCGGCCGTACGCCGCCGGAGCCGCGGCTCGAGCGAAGTAGGCTCCCGCGACCGCCTGCGAGGAGGCTGCCGTGCACGAACTCGCCGTCACCGCGATCGGGGCCGACCGCCCCGGGATCGTCGCGACCGTCACCCGTGTGCTGCACGAGCGTGGCGGCAACGTCGAGGACTCGGCGATGACGATCCTCGGCGGCCACTTCGCGATCGTGCTGCTGGTCAAGAGCGACGACTCCCCCGAACAGCTGCACGCCGCGCTCAGCGATGCCACCGCCGAGCTGGGCCTGACGATCTCGGTGACCCGGGCGGAGGGGCCGCGCTCCCCGGTGACCCCCAGTCACCTGCTCAGCGTGTACGGCGCCGACCACCCCGGGATCGTGGCGGGGGTGAGTGCCGCGATCGCCGAGGTCGAGGCCAACATCATCGACCTGGAGACCCAGGTCATCGGCTCGGAGACCGACCCGGTGTACGCGATGGTCGTCGAGGTACAGGCCCCGGACCCGGCGGCGCTGGCCGACGCGGTCACGGCCGCGTGCACCGCGCTGGGTGTCGACCACACGCTGCGCACCATCGACGCGGAGACCTACTAGGTGGCGGTCCGCGACGTCGTCCCGTACCCGGCCCGGATCCTCAAATCGGTCGCCGAGCCCGTCGGCGAGCTCGACACGGACGCGAAGGCACTCGCCGACGACCTGGTCGACACCATGTACGACTCGCCCGGGTGCGTGGGGCTCGCCGCCCCCCAGATCGGGGTTCCCCGCCGGGCGTTCGCCCTGGACGTCTCGGTGATGCGCAAGCCCCCGGAGGGCAACCACGGCCTGGTGGTGCTCTTCGACCCGCAGATCGTGCTGGCCACCGGCGGCGAGCTCAAGCGCGAGGGCTGCATGTCGGTGCCCGAGTACACCTGTGATGTGCGTCGGGCCACCGACGTGGTGGTCCGTGGCACCACCCCCGACGGTGAGGTGCGGGTCGTCGAGGCGACCGGCTTCGAGGCACGGGCGTTCCAGCACGAACTCGACCACCTCGACGGGATGCTCATCCTCGACCGGGTCGCGGCCCGCTCCGACGTGTTCCGACGCAAGCGCTACGCCAACAAGGGCGAGCACCTGAAGTGAGGTGACATGGCCCGACGTGACCGGCCCGCGCGGCAGGCGCCGGTCACCCGGCTACGTCGGCCGGCACCCGGTGTGCGCGTCGATCATCACCCGGCCGGTGGACTCCTCGGCGACCACGGTGACGCGCATCCCGGCCCGTCGGCCGAACACCCCGTCGTCGAGCTCGCCGTCGACGAGCTCGAAGCCGGCCTGCACGAGCACCGCACTGGCCCGTCCCAGCAGGTCGTCGACGTCGGGGATCGGGGCCCGCACCGCGGTCGCGTTCGAGCCGCCGGTCTGGCCGGTGACCAGCTCGCACCGCCCCGGGGTGCCCAGCTCCTGACGCTGGGTGACGTCGAGCTGCATCGCCTCGACCAGGGCGTCGACGACCTCGACGACCTCGTCCTCGGCCTGACCCAGGCGGATGGTGGCCTCACCGGTCCGCCCGCAGGCGATCGCGAGCAGCGACAGGACCACGAGCACGGCGAGCCCACCGCCGCTGACCCCGCGGACACGCACACCCACCCCGCACCTCGACGCTCGCCGCGAGCGTACGCCGCCGACACCCGCCCCGGCCGGCGGCCGGCCCCCGAACCACGGCGACACCGCCGCCCAGCAGCCCCGTCACCGGTGGATCGTCGCGTCAGCGTTGGGTCCGACCACCGACGGTCGTACACTCCCGCGACGCTCGTTCCGCCACCGCGTTGGCGTACGGGAACCGACGACGGGAGGGTTGTCCGTGGAGTCCGAGACGCTGCTCACGGTGTTCCGCATCGTGGCCGGGACGGCCGTGATCGCGTTCTTCGGGGCCTGGGCGGTGCGCCGCGCCACCTTCCTGTTCCAGCTGGTGACCAAGGTCGCCCAGCCCAACCCGGAACGCCACATCCCGGCCGCCTTCAAGGCCAACATCCGCCACGCGCTGGTGAACATCTTCGGGAACAAGAAGCTGCTGAAGTGGACGCTGCCCGGGATCGCCCACTTCTGGGTGATGTGGGCGTTCTTCGTCCTGCAGACCACGCTGCTGGAGGCCGCCGGCGAGCTCTACATCGGCAGTGACTTCCAGCTGCCGCTGCTCAACTCCATCTCGCTGTTCGGGGTCACCGCCTACGACGTGCTGGGCTTGTTCCAGGACTCGCTCGGGCTGCTGTCGCTCACCGGGATCATCATCTTCGCGACGTTGCGGTTCTCGCAGGACCCGCGCAGCAAGGGGCGCAGCTCGCGGTTCGCCGGCTCGAACCTCAACCAGGGCTGGTGGGTGCTGGCCGCCGAGTTCCTCGTGGTCTGGACGCTGTGGACCGCCCACGGGGTGCGCTTCGCCGAGGGCCACGCCCCCACCGAGGCGGCGTTCATGTCCCGGCTGTTCGGCGAGGCCTTCGTCGGGATGGACACGCTCACCCTGGAGTGGATCGCGGCGGTGAACCTCGTCGCCCACATCGCGATCGTCGGCGGGTTCCTCGTCTTCACCCTGCACAGCAAGCACCTGCACATCCTCACCATCCCGTTCCAGGAGCTCACCCGCGACCCCAACAAGGACAAGGCGCTGGGGTCGCTGTCGACCGAGATCATCGACTTCGAGACGATGGACGAGGACACCATCCTGGGCGTCGGCCAGATCGAGCACTTCACCCTCGACAAGTTCCTGGACTTCCAGACCTGCACCGAGTGCGGTCGCTGCCAGTCGCAGTGCCCGGCGTGGAACACCGGCAAGCCGCTCTCACCGAAGCTGCTGATCCAGGACCTGCGCGACCACATGTACGCCAAGGGCCCGTTCTCGCTGGGCAAGATCGACGAGGCCGAGGCCGGCGACGTGATCAACATCCCGCTGGTCGGTGATGCCCCCGGCGAGGCGGCGGTGATCGACTACGACGTGCTGTGGTCGTGCACCACCTGCGGCGCCTGCGTCGAGGAGTGCCCGGTCGACATCCAGCACGTCGACACCATCATGGACATGCGCCGCTACAAGGCGATGATGGAGTCGAGCTTCCCGCAGGAAGCCGGCGTGATGCTCAAGAACGTGGAGAACGCCGGCGACCCGTGGGGGGTGGGCCAGTCCAAGCGCGAGGAGTGGACCGAGGCGCTGGACTTCGAGATCCCGGTGCTGCAGCCCGAGTCCGGTGACGGCGGTTCCTACGAGTACCTGTTCTGGACCGGGTGCGCCGGCGCCGTCGACGACCGCGCGAAGAAGATCACCCAGGCCACCGCCCAGCTGCTGCACGACGCCGACGTCAGCTTCGCGATCCTGGGCAAGAACGAGACCTGCACCGGCGACCCCGCCCGCCGGCTGGGGATGGAGTACCTGTTCCAGATGCTCGCCCAGCAGAACGTCGAGCTGCTCAAGTCCGTCGGCGCCGACAAGACCAAGATCGTCGCCTGGTGCCCGCACTGCTTCAACACGCTGAAGAACGAGTACCCGGACTTCGACGGCGACTTCGAGGTGGTGCACCACTCGGAGGTGCTGGCCAAGCTCGTCGCCGAGGGCCGGCTGGTGGCCACCAACCAGCTCGACAAGAAGGTCACCTACCACGACCCCTGCTACCTCGGCAGGCACAACGAGGTGTACTCCGACCCCCGCAAGGTCGTCGATTCGGTCCCCGGGATCCAGCCCACCGAGATGACCCGCTGCCGCTCCAACGGGTTCTGCTGCGGCGCCGGCGGTGCCCGGATGTGGATGGAGGAGACGATCGGCAAGCGGGTCAACATGGACCGGGTCGAGGAGGCCCTCGAGCTGGACCCGGACCTGATCTCCACCGCCTGCCCGTTCTGCACCACGATGCTCTCCGACGGGATCGCCCAGAAGGTCCAGCAGGGCGAGCTCGAGGAGGGCAAGGTCGAGGTGCTCGACATCTCCGAGGTGCTCTCCCG
>SLDB01000252.1 GCA_007125475.1 Nitriliruptoraceae bacterium
CGCCTCGGCCCGACCGCGCTCGGGCTGAGCCCGCTCGCGGACACCACCCTCGGACCCGTCCCGTGCCGGTCGCCGACGGCACGGCACGGGCCCCGCCGACGGCGGGGCCCGGACCTGCAACGTGGTGGGTCAGCCGATGAACCCCTCCTCGGTGAGCCAGTCGACCGCGACGGCTTCGGGGCGCTCGCCGTCGGCCGAGACACGGGCGTTGAGGGCGGCCATGGTGTCGTCGTCGAGGGCGGCGGCGACCGGGGCGTAGAGCTCCTCGAGCGCGGCGCCGTACGCGGCGTACACCTCCTCGGTGAACACCGGGGAGACGTTGTACAGCGGGAAGAACGCCTCGTCGTCCTCGAGGACCTTCAGGTCGAGGGCCGCGATCCGTCCGTCGGTGGTGAACACCTCCCCGAAGTTGCACGGGTCGCGGTCATCGGTGGCGCCGTAGATCACGCCGGTGTCGAGGACGGTGACGTTGTCACTCGGGAACTCGAAGCCGTAGTGCTCCTCCATCCCGGGGAGCCCGTCGTCGCGTGCGGAGAACTCCGACTCGACGCACAGCGTGGCGGCGTCGGGGTCGGACTCGATGAGCTCGCCGAGCTCGGAGATGGTGTCGATCCCGCCGAGGTCCTGGTCGGCCTCCTGCGACAGCGCGATGCCGTAGGTGTTGTTGAACGGGGTGGGCTCGAGCCAGTAGAGACCGCTGTCGGCGGCCTCGCGGTCGCGGACGGCCTCGTACTGCTCGACGCGGTCGGGGATCGGGTCGGTCTCGCCGAAGAACGAGATCCAGGCGGTACCGGTGTACTCCCAGTAGTGGTCGATGTCGCCGGACTCCAGGGCGGCGCGCGCGGCGTCGGTCCCCCCGAGGTTCACCTCGTTGGTGACGTCGACCCCGGCGTCCTCGAGGAGGGCGACCGAGATGTTGCCCAGGACCAACTGCTCGTCGAAGTCCTTGGAGCCGACGGTGATCTCGGCACCGTCGAGGGACTCGCCGCCGGCTTCGACGGCCTCGCCCCCGTCGGCATCTGCGCCGTCGGCGTCGTCGGTGTCGCCTTCCAGGCCGTTGCCACAGGCAGCGGCCAGCAGTGCGGTCGCCGCGACGACGGCGGCGATCCTCGGGTGCAGTCTGGATCTCACGTCGTTCCTCTCAGGTCGGGGTCCGGGCACGGGTGCGGTCCCGGCCGGATCGATCGGTTCGGATCGAGGCGGTGGCGTCGGGTGATCGCGGCGAGCGCCCAGGGGCACTGGCCGGTTGCGCGGATCCGCCTACGAGCAGGATAGGCGGGTGTCACCGATCCGGGAAACGCCGCCGACCCTCTACAGGCCCTTGGGCGAGAGCTTCTCCTCGATCAACCCGGCGAGGTAGTCGACCAGCAGCGCGAGCACCGCGACGAGGACCGCCCCGGTGAGCAGCACCGGGGTCCGCCTCAGCTGGAACCCCGAGAAGATGGTCTGGCCCAGCCCGCCGCCGCCGAAGAGGAACGCCAGCGTCGCGGTACCGACGTTGAGCACCAGTGCGGTGCGCACACCGGCCAGGATCACCGGCACCGCCAGCGGCAGTTCGAGCCGGCGCAGCACCAGGCCGTTGGACATCCCCATCCCGCGACCGGCCTCGAGGACGAACCGGTCGACCTGGTCGAGGCCGACCATCGTGTTGCGCAGGATCGGGAGGAACGAGTACCCGACGAGGGAGACGACGACCGGCACGGTGCCCGTGCTCGGCAGCCCCGGCGTGGTCCGGAACACGTAGAACAGCAACGCGAGCATCCCCAGCGACGGGATCGCCTGCCCGGCGTTGCCGAGCCCGATGATCGCCGGGGCGAACCGTCGCGTGGCCGGGCGGGTGGCGACGATCCCCATCGGGATCGCCAGCAGCAGCACGAAGAACGTCGAGTACACGGTCAGGACGATGTGCTGACGGGTCTGGCCGATGAGGTTGTCGGCGGTGAGCGTGCGCGCCTCGATCGAGTCGAGCTCCTGCCCGCCGACGTAGAGGTACAGCGCGAGCAGGACGCCGGCGAGGACCACCGGCATCCCCAGGTAGTGCACCAACGCCGCGCGACGGGCGCGTCGACGGGCGGCGGCGTCCTCGGTGTCCGCCCGGCTCCGCGCCTCGTCGAGGGTTTCGGGGGTTCTCGAGGGCGGCGTCACTCGGCGACCTCGTCCAGCGGATCGACGAGTTTCGCCGCGCGGTGGAACTCGGCGTCGGCGTCGCGCATCGTCTGGATCGAGGTGATGATGTCGTCGATATCGAGGATCCCGAGGTAGCTGCCGCGGTTGTCGACGACGATCGCGACCCCGGCCGATCCCAGCAGCATCTCCTCCAGGGCGTCGGAGAGCGTGGCGTGCCCTTCGACGAAGGCGCGCGCAGGCAGTCCCAACTGGGTGACGGGACGGTCGTGCAGGAAGTCGGGGCCGCGCAGCCAGCGTTGCGGCCGGCCGTCGGCGTCGAGGAGGAGGATCGCCGTCCACTCCGACTCGTGCAGGCGGCGCCGGAGCACCTCACGGGGTTCGTCGATCCGACCGGTGAGGGCGTCGGTGGTGTAGTCGACCTCGCGGACCCGGGAGAGCTTGAGCCGCTTGAGGGTCGCGCCGGTGCCCACGAAGTCCTCGACGAACTCGTTCGCCGGTTGGGTGAGGATCTCCTCGGGGGTGGCGAACTGGGCGATGTGGGAGTGCTCGCGGAGGATCGCGATGCGATCGCCCATCTTGATCGCCTCGTCGATGTCGTGGGTGACGAACGCGATCGTCTTCTGCAGCTCGGCCTGCAGCCGCAGGAACTCGTTCTGCAGGCGGGTGCGGGTGATCGGGTCGATCGCCCCGAATGGCTCGTCCATCAACAGCACGGGTGGGTCGGCGGCCAGTGCCCGTGCCACCCCTACGCGCTGGCGCTGCCCGCCGGAGAGCTCTTTGGGGTAGCGCTGGCGGTAGATCTCGGGATCGAGCCCGACGACGTCGAGGAGCTCGTCGACGCGGGCGTGGATCCGGTCACGGTCCCAGCCCAGCAGCTTGGGGACGGTGGCGACGTTCTCCTCGATCGTGACGTGGGGGAACAGCCCGATCTGCTGGATCACGTACCCGATCCGGCGGCGCAGACGGTTGGGGTCGATGGTGGTGACGTCCTCGCCGTCGATCACGATCGACCCGGAGGTCGGCTCGATGATGCGGTTGATCATCTTCAGGCTCGTGGTCTTGCCGCACCCGGAGGGTCCGACGAACACCACGATCTCGCCGCGGGGGATCTGCAGCGTGAGGCGGTCGACCGCCGGGTCCTGGGTCCCCGGGAACCGCTTGGTGAGCTCGATGAGGTCGATCATCACCGAGGACCCGGTGCCTTCGGCGGCAGCGGGGGAGACGGCGGTGTCGGCGTTGGCGCGGTCAGTCACGGATGCCTCGTGGGATCGTCAGACGGCCGATGGCGAGGTAGAGCAGGTCGAAGAGGAGGGCGAGGGCGACGATGAACAACGTCCCGCCGAGGAGGGCCTCCAGTGAGCCGGCGGCGGGGATCCGGCGGATACCGCTGAAGATCTCCTGGCCCAGGCCGGGGCCCCCGACGAGGGCGGCGATCGCGGCGATCCCGATCGTCAGCAGCGTGGCGACGCGCACCCCGGCCAGCATCACCGGCCAGGCGTTGGGGAGCTCGATGCGCAGCAACCGCGTCGTCGCGGTCATCCCCATGCCCTTGGCCGACTCGACGACCGCGCGGTCGACCGAGGCCAGACCCGACACCGTGTTGCGCACGATCGGCAGCAGTGCGTACATCGTGAGGGCGACGATCGCCGGGGTGGCGCCGATCCCGACGATCGGGATCAGCAGGGCGAACAGCGCCAGCGACGGGATCGTCAGGAACGTGGAGACGACGCTGAGGATCGGTTGGCGCACCGTCGGGACTCGGTGGGCGAGGATCCCCAGCAGCAACCCGATCACCGTGGCGCTGAGGACGGGGACGGCGGTGAGGGTCACGTGCTCGAGCGACTGGTCGATGAGGGTCGCGCGGGTCGAGGGGTCCGCGAGGTACTCGGTGAAGAATCCCACGTGGTCTGTCGCCTGTCGTCGGGCGGGCACGTGCGGCGAGGCGGGTGGCACCCTAGTGGGGGAGGGACCGGGCGCGAGCGTGCATCGCACGTGTGGCGCGTGCGGCGTCCGATCCTTCGACCCCCGACACCGTCGAGCGACGGTGCCAGTGGTATACCGCCGCCGGCGCGACGGTATGGTCCGCGGCATGGTCACGGCGACGTGGCACGCGCCCCCGTGCTGGAATCGGCATACAGGGCGGACTCAAAATCCGCTGCCCTTGCGGGCTTGTGGGTTCGAATCCCACCGGGGGTACACAACAGGGTCGGGGACCGGTCGGTGTTTGGCCGGTCGTCGACGGCACCGCTAGCGTGCGTCGTCTCGCGGCCGACCTCGGCTCGATCCCGAACCGTGCGCTCGGACGACGTCCGCCACGCGGGAGATCGTGTCGCCGTGGCCTCGGCGCCGGCCCGGTGGTGCAGCGGGCGGCGAACCTACGGACACACCGACGAACGGTCATCGGGCGAAGGGACCACACGCGTGACGACGACCTCCCGACCCGCTGGGGCGACGCGTCCCACGCGCGTCCTGATCGCCGAGGACGAGGCCCTGATCCGCCTCGACCTCAAGGAGATGCTCCAGGAGGAGGGTTTCGAGGTCGTCGCGGAGGTGGCCGACGGGGCGTCGGCGGTCCGCCTCACCCGTGAGCTCGAGCCCGACCTGGTCATCCTGGACGTCAAGATGCCGGTGATGGACGGGATCCAGGCCGCCGAGGAGATCGCGAACGAGCGGCTGTCGGCGATCCTGATCCTCACGGCGTTCAGCCAGCGCGACCTCGTCGAGAAGGCGCGCCGTGCCGGCGCCATGGCCTACCTCGTCAAGCCGTTCCAGAAGCACGACCTCCTCCCGGCCGTCGAGATCGCCGCCGGCCGCTTCCGGGAGATGTCGGGTCTCGAGCAGGAGGTCGACGACCTGCAGGGTCGGTTGGAGGCCCGCAAGCTCGTCGAGCGCGCCAAGGGTCTGCTGCAGGAGCACGACGGCCTCTCGGAGTCCGAGGCGTTCCGATTCGTGCAGCGCCAGGCGATGGAGCGGCGCGTGACGATGCGTGACGTGGCTCAGCAGGTCATCGACCGCCTCGACGCCGACGCTGACGACGGTGATGATGCGGGGACCGACGGCACCGGCGAGGGTTCCTAGGCGTCCCGCCAGGCGCCGATGCGTCTGCGGCGCTCGTCGCGGACCTGACGGCGGATCGCGGCCTGCGCACGGCGCCGGTCGGCCTCGGCGTCCTCGGTGACCAACGCCGGGACCGGCGCGGGGCGGCCGTCGTCGTCGATGCAGACGAACACCAGGTAGGCGCTGGTGGTGTGCCGGCGCTCGCCGCCACCCCAGGGTTCGGCCTCGACCCGCACCCCGACCTCCAGGGAGGTCCGGCCGACGTCGTTGACGGCCGCGTTGACGTGCAACAGGTCCCCGACGTGCACCGGTTCGACGAAGCTGAGTTCATCGATGGAGGCGGTGACGCAGACACGCCCGGCGTGCCGCGCCGCGGCCATCCCGGCGGCGGTGTCGACCTCCTTCATGATCACCCCGCCGTGGACGTTGCCGACGGCGTTGGCGTCCATCAGCGTCATCACCCGGGCCAGGGCGACGTGGCTCGCGGCCGTGGGCCGCGGTGGCGGCACCTCGGGGGTGTCGGTGGCGGTCATGGCGTCCTCGTGGGGTGCGGATCCGGTGCGGGCGGGGGCCTCGGCGGCGCTCAGAACAGCGCCCGGGCGAGTCGCGGCCGCGCCGCCACCACACGGGGGTCGCTGTCCCCGAGGAGCTCGAACAGCGCCAGCAGCTGCCGACGGGCGTCGTCGACGGCCGACCCGCCGAGCGCGACGAGTTGCAGCAGGACCTC
>SLDB01000197.1 GCA_007125475.1 Nitriliruptoraceae bacterium
GTCCCGGCGTCGAGCGTCGAACCTCACGACACCGCGGTCGGTGTGCAACGGGACGACCCGGTCGACCCCGAGCTCGGTGACCTGCCGCAGGACCTCGTCGAACCGCCGCCCCTTGGGGACCGCCTGCGCGACCACGATCCGGGGGGTCGTGGGCCGGTGGCGCCGTGGCGCCGAGGTGAGCTCGAGGCCGTCGGCGACCAGCACCGCCTGGGCATCGACACCGGCCCCGTCGGCGACCTCGACCACGTCCCCGTCCGTGAGCCGGAGCACGGTGGTGAGGTGGCGGTGTGCCGCCGGGGCGAGGGCGACACGATCGCCGACCGTCACCGCGTCGAGGGCATCGTCGACGTGGACGTACGGGGTGAGGCTCACCGGCTCACCGTGTGAACGCGCTGCGGAGCCGGGTGAACAGCCCCCGCCCCGACGACGCCAACGGCTCGCCGCGGACCTCGGCGAGCCGCCCGAGCAGCTCACGCTGTTCGGCATCGAGACCGGTGGGCACCTCGACGCGGGTCACGAGGTGCAGATCACCCCTGCGCCCACCCCCGCGCACCGGGACTCCGCCCCGTCGCACCGTGAGGACGTCACCGGGCTGTGTCCCCGCCGGGACGGGGACCTCGACGTCCTCGCCGTCGACGGTGGGGACCCGCACCGTCCCGCCGAGGGCGGCCTGGGTCACCGGGACGGTGACCTCCGCCACCAGGTCCCGACCGTCGCGGTCGAACACCTCGTGAGGCGCGACACGGACCTGGACGTAGAGGTCACCCTCGGGTGCGCCCTGGCGTCCGGCCTCGCCCTCACCCCGTACCGGGATCCGGTCACCGTCCTCGAGCCCCGGAGGGATCGGCACCGACAGGGTGCGGTGGACCTGCCGACGTCCCTCGCCGGCACAGCGCGGGCACGGGTCGCTCACCGCACGCCCGGCGCCGCGACAGCTCGCGCACGGCTCGGCGGTGGCGAGTTGGCCGAACGCCGTGCGCACCACCCGTTGGACCTGGCCGGCGCCGCCGCACTCCGAGCACCGCTCCGGGGCGCTGCCGTCGGCGGATCCCACCCCGCCGCAGTCATCGCACCGGCGGGCGACGTCGACCTCGATCTCTCGTTCGACGCCCTCGACGACGTCCTCGAGGGTGAGCTCGACGGTGACCAGGACGTCCCGCCCCGGCTGAGCCCGACGCGGGCCTCCGGTCGAACGCCCCGAGAAGCCGGCCCCGAAGAACGCGTCGATGACGTCGTTGATCCCCCCGAAACCGCCACCGAACCCGAACGGGTCCCCCGACCCCCGGCCCTGCGGCGTGCCGTCGTCACCGAAGCGGTCGTAACGCGCCCGCTTCTGGGGGTCGGAGAGGACCTGGAAGGCGTGCGTCACCGCCTTGAACTCTTCGGCGTCCCCACCCGTGTCCGGGTGGTGCGCCCGTGCCTGGCGCCGGTACGCACGCTTGATGTCGTCGTCGGAGGCGTCTTGGGAGACGCCCAGGAGCTCGTACAGATCGGACACGTCGCCTCGGATTCCTCACGCGGGGGCAGGTTCTCGTCCGCTCGCGGACGCGGGCTCGTCAGGTGGAAAGGTCGGTGAGCGTCTCCTGGAGCTGGTCGGCCACCACGCGGACGGTCGCCAGGGCGCTGGCGTAGTCCATCCGGGTGGGTCCCAGGACCCCGAGCGAGCCGGCCGTGACCAGGCGGTACCGCTGGGCGACCAGGGACGTGGCACGCAGATCCTCGACCTGGTTCTCCCCGCCGATGCGCACCGTCGGCTCGTCGTCGGCGGTGGCCTCGGCGAGGAGGCGTGCCAGGGTCGCGCGTTCCTCGAGGAGCTGCAACATCCGCGAGAGGTGCTCACGCTCGAAGTTCTCGTCACCGGCGAGCGACGCCTGGCCGCCGACGAAGACGTGGTGGACGGTGTCCTCGGCCAGCCCGGCGCTCGTCGCCTCCGCGATCGCCTCCAGCACCCCGCGCAGCTCGTGGGGCGCCTCCTCGGCCACCGCGGTCACCGCCGCGTGCACCTCCCCCAGCCGCCGTCCCCGCAGCTGTTCGACGAGCCGGGAGCGCACACGTTCCAGGTCCGACTCGGTGACCCCGACCGGCAACTCGATGCTGCGCTTGTCGACCCGGCCGGTATCGGCCACGAGGAGGAGGAGTGCCGCGTTGGCGTGCAGGCCGACCAGCTCGACAAGCTTGAGTCGGGACTCGTCGATCGCCGGCGCGATCACCAGCGACACCAGGCGGGTGAGTTGGCTGAGCACCGAAGAGGTGCGGGCCAGCAGGTCCTCGACGTCGGTCGCCGATCCCAGCAGCTCCTGGACGAGCTCCCGGCGCGGGGCGTCCAACGCCGGGTTGGCGCGCAGGTCGTCGACGAAGCGTCGGTAGCCGCGGTCGGTCGGCACCCGCCCGGCCGAGGTGTGGGGTTGGGCGATGTAGCCCAGCTCCTCGAGCGCCGCCATCTCGTTGCGCACGGTGGCGGCGGACACGTCCAGCCGGGCGACCTCGACGACACACTTCGAGCCGACGGGTTCACCGCGGGCGATGTACTCGGTCACCACCGCACGCAGGATCGTCTGCTTGCGCTCGTCGAGGTCCTCACCGGCCTCCGTCGGCGTCGCACCGGCGTCGAGGGTGCCGGCGGGGAGCTCGACACTGATCTGCCGTGGTTCCTGGGAGTCGAAGGCGTCGACGCCCCCGGTTGACCGCACCATCGACACACCTCCTGACGTTCCACGACGGGCCATGAGCGTACCGCGCTGGCACTCGACCCGACCGGGTGCCAGTACCGGCCCACCCGTCGCCCGCCGTGGTCGGCGGACTACGCGCCGACGGCGCCTCCGAGCACGGTGCCCAGCGCGTACCCGACGATGCCGGCACCACCACCGATCACCAGCAGGCGCATCCCGGAACGCACCGGGTTCCGCCGCGTCAGTCGGGTGAGCACCGCCCCGGCACCGAACAGCGCCAGGACGCTGAGCAACGAGCTCACGACCACGGCCGCGAACCCCTGCAGGAACAGGAACGGTGCCAGAGGGACCGACCCGCCGACGATGAACAGGGCCCCGTTGGCGAACGCCGCCCGGTACGGCGAGACGTTGTCGTCGTCATCGACGACCGCACCGATCTCGAGGAGTTCGCGCTGGGTACGGACCGAGACGTACTCCCCCGCACCCATCGACAGCGAGCCCGACGCCAGACCGGCGGCCCCCGCGATGAGCACGGCCTCCGGCGAGATCTGCGCCCCGGCGACCCCCATCACGAGGCCGAAGTTGCTCACGATCCCGTCCTGGATCCCGAACACACCGGCACGGATCGTGTTCGAACGTTCCAGATGCCCCGGAGCATCGGGCGTCGATGCCTCGGGGCCGACGTCCTCGTCGCGCATCCCGTCCTCCTCACAGCCCGGGGAACGACTGGCGGTTCGCACCCCCCGACGCCGCCGACACCGTAGCCTCGTGTCCATGTGAGACCCGTCGCAGCACGCGGAGCACAAGGAGATCGGTGTGGCCGAGCAGACCGGCCCCGGCGGCGCGCCGCCGGGCGCGCCCGACACGCGCACGACCTCGGAAGCCGTCGCCTCCCTGGTCGCCAACGTCCTGGCACTGTTCCGCACGCAGGTCGAGCTCGCCAAGCTCGAGGTCGCCGGGATCGTCCGGGACAAGGCGGTCGCGGTCGGGCTCCTGCTCACCGCCGCGGTGCTGGGGTTGTTCGTGATCGCCTTCCTCGGCGTCACCGCCGGGACCGCGCTGCAACTGGTGCTACAGCCCTGGGCCGCGTGGCTCGTCGTCGCCGGCGCCTTCCTGCTGGTCGTCTTCGTCCTGGTGCTGGTGGCGGTGCGCCTGCTGAAGCGGCCGAGTTCCCCGCAGCGCACCACCGACGAGGTCAAGCGGACCGTCGCGTGGGCGAAAGGTCAGGTGCAGCGATGACGACGTCACCCCACGAGCCGCGGTCCGGGGAGGCCTCCGGGCTCACCGACCGGGTCCGCGACGAGGCCGACAACGCCCGCGAGCACATCGCCCGCCTGCGTACCGACATCAGCGCCGCCGTGGACGCACGACGCGGCGGTGCCGCGACCTCGGTCGACGAGGCGTCGACGGCGCTCGCCAGCCTCCGCGAGGACCTGCAGCGCGACATCGACACCCTGCTGACCCGGGCGCCGTCGCGCCAGGACGTCACTGGTCGCGCCGGTCGGATCGGCGCCGGCCTCGTCGCGGTCGCCGGTGGCGTGACCACCGTGGTCCTCCTCGCCCGCCGCCGTACCGAGCACCGTCGCCACGAGGCGGCGCTGCGCGAACAGGCCGAAGCGGTCGCCGCCGCGATCCGCCGCCTCGACGACCCTGAGGGCGACGACGACCCGGGCAGCAGGTCGGGGATCGTGGCGGCCGCGGCCACGGCCGCCGTCGTGGCGGCGGCGGCGGTCGCGACCTGGCAACGCCGACGCGTGTCGACGGCCGGTCCGGACGACCCCGTGCCCACCCCGTCGGACGACGGGGACGACGGTGTCGGGCCGGACGACCCGAGCCGCACGACATGATCGGAGACGGGGGACGGGTGTGAACGACCGGCTCTCCCGACAGGAGGCCGCGATGACGCTCGGCGTCGCGGTGAGCGCCGACCGTCGCGAGGTCAAGCGTCGCTACCGGCGGCTTGCCCGTCACCATCACCCGGACCACGGCGGTGACCCGGCCGACTTCGACGAGTTGCGCCGCGCCTACGAACGCCTCGTCGACGACGACGCCCCGCCACCGGTGGGCACCTCCCCCGGGCGCCCGTCCCGGAGCCCCGACCGGTTCGCTCACGGACCCGACGACGTCGACCTCGGCGCCGTCGACTGGGCCCGCACCCCGCCGTCCACCTCGGCCCGCCTCGACCGCGACACGCTGGCCGTGTGGCTCGCCGACGCCGACGCCGGCGGGATCCAGGCCCTCGAGGCGACCTCCCGGGCCCCCGGCTCCCGCCTGAACCGCCTCGCCCACCTCCTCTCGCCCGAGTTGACCTCGACGGTACGTATCGCGGTCGCCGCCGACGAGGGTTTGGGCGTCGTCGCCGTCGACGTCGAGGGGGCGAACCGTCGGGCCCGGCGGGCGCTGGACACCGCCCCGCTGCACGGTCGGTGGGTGCGCACCCGCCGATCGACGACGACACGGCTGAGGCACACCCTGCCCGCCGCCCGCGATCCACGGATCACCGCGGTTCTCGCCACGGACCGCCTCGTCGCCCTCCTCGACGAGCTCGCCTGGCCGCTGGAGTCGTGGCGCGTGCCCTCCCCGGAGTAACCCCCGGTTGGGCGCCTGACTCCCCGGGGTGCCACACTCCGCCGAACCCACCCCCCGAGACGAGTCCGATCGCTTGCCATCCACCGCCCGCGCCCGCTTCCGTCCCCATCCCCGAGGCTTCGGCTTCGCCACCCCCGTCGGACCCGACGGGATGACGCCGACCACCCTCGCGGTCACCGACGACCTCGCCCGGACCACCGAGGTCGACCAGGCGTTCGTCCCGCCGCCGACGACGAAGGGCTTCCTCGCCGACGACCTCGTCGACGTCGACGTCGCGATCGACGACAAGGGGGCGTCGGCGACGGCGATGCGCCTGGTGAGCCGGCCTCGTCGCATGGTGGTCGGTGTCGTCCAACAGGGGCCGGGGCGCCTGGTCGTCGAACCGGATGCGTCACTGGGGACGAGTTGGCTCCGCCTCGACGACACCGTGGCGTCCCAGCTCACCCTCGCGGTGGGGCGGCAGGTCGTCGTCCTCGTCGGTGACGGCGAGGACGGCCACGCCGTCGGGCGGGCCCTCGTCGCCGGCCCGCACGTCGTCGGCTCCCCGCAGGCCATCCGCGCGGCGAGCGTGGTGGTCGCCCTCGGTCGTGCCGCACCCGGCCTGGTCCCCGGCGGCCCCGCCGCCGCCGGCCTCGA
>SLDB01000167.1 GCA_007125475.1 Nitriliruptoraceae bacterium
ACAAGCGGCGAACGGCCCCTCCGACGGCACCAAGCTCGCCGTCGGGAACCGTCGCGCCCGCTTCGACTACCACCTCGACGACCGCTACGAGGCCGGGATCGTCCTCACCGGCACGGAGGTCAAGACGCTGCGGGGCGGGAAGGGCTCGCTGAACGAAGCGTGGGTGAAGGTCGAGCCCGGAGGTGAGGCGTGGTTGATGCAGGCCCACATCCCGGAGTACCCGTACGGGAATCGCCACAACCACGATCCGGTCCGTCCCCGCAAGCTGCTCCTCCACCGCCGTCAGCTCGACCAACTCGCCCACGTCGTCGGTGCCAAAGGGGTGACCCTGGTCCCGCTCCGTCTCTACTTCCGCGACGGTCTCGCCAAGCTCGAGTTCGCCGTCGGGCGCGGGAAGAACGTCGCCGACAAGCGCCAGACCGCCAAGGAACGCGACGCCAAGCGGGAGATGGAGCGGGCGATGAAGCAGCGTCGCTGACCTCGTCGAGCCGGGCCGGCGGGGGAGCGCAGCCGTTGGTGACGGTGTCGATCCACACCGCAGGCACGCCGCTGGGGTCTGCGGTGACGCTGAGCGCATCCTGTGGCCAGCCGTCCTGGAGGGACGTCGATCATCAGGCCACAGCCGGGTTCACCGCGGGTGCCTCCGGGGCCGGTACGAACTCCTCCGGATTCGACGGATCGCCACTCGCGCATGAGGCCACGAGCCGGTACGTTGAGTTGTCCTGCAAGGGATCACCACGAGGTGATCGCTGAGGGGGAACCGCCCGGGTCGAGCGAACCGGCCGACACGGCAGATGCGACGACCGGTATGGTCGACGCGATCCGTGGCGGGATCCGCACCTTGACAACTGCACAGCGTCGATGCGCCGCAACCAGGGGCTGACACGGTCTCGACCGTGGTCGAGCCGTTGCCATGGGAGCGTGCCGAGGGTGCTCGCGTAACCTCGATAAAAAACGCGGGAACCAATAGGTGACAACGAACCTGTCGCTCTCGCGGTTTAATAAACTCGCGACGATCCGCCTCTGACGCCTCGTAAGAGGGTCGGATCGACATAACGAGGCTCCACCCCGAAGGCCGTGACCACCTGGCCGAGGGGAACACCTTGTGGTGGTATGGGAACGGAGGCTGTCTGGCTCCGGAGCACCGTTCCCGAGATGATCCGGAACCTACGCACGTAGAGCCCAGCGCAGCGGGACCGCGGGACCCGGGTTCGACTCCCGGCAGCTCCACGCCACCCATGCCACGATTTCCAAGCCCGTGTGATGCACCGCACTACCGCTCCGGCCACCAAGGGCCGACGGTAGGGACGGGCGACCGGCCGTCACCCCACCAAGGGGGTGCGGAACGGGTCTCGTCCGGCGACATCGCACGAACCCTGTGCGCATCGATGCATTCACGCAAGCCCCCGTCGGACACCCCGGCGGGGGCTTTGCTGTGCCTGGTGGCGTGACCGGGGCGGAGCGAACCAGGCTCCGTCGCCGCACGTCGCCGCACGTCGCCGCACGTCGCCAGATTCGGAGGAGTCGCGCGGGGAGGCGCCGGGACGACGGATCGGGGGTGCTCTCGCCCCGGGGCCGGCGCCGTTCCTCCGACGGCCTCGTCGCGATCAACGACGCCCGCGCTGGTATTCAGGTCACCGAAACGTTGACGGTGCCATGTATGCTGCGACGGGCGCGTGGACGGGGAGGCACGGGAGAGGCATGAGGTCCGGGGACCGAGAGGCGCCGGTGCCGGCACGGTGGCGGGCCGGCGATCGTTTCGCGTCGGTGGCGCTTCGCCGCTCGCTGGCCGCGTCGCCGTTCGCAGGCCTCGTCGTGGTGGGGATCGGGCTCGTCACCTCGTGGCTGGTCGTGTACCTCATGGGGGGTGCCGGGAACCTCGTCCCCCACCTGTTCTACGTCCCGATCCTGTTCGCGGCCGTGCGCTTCGGGCCCGTCGCCGCACTGTCGACGGCGCTGCTCGCGGGGGTGCTCGCCGGCCCCCTCACCTACCTCGACGTGGCCACCGGCACTCCGCAGGAACTCGACCGCTGGGTGAGCCGCACCGTGTTCTTCGCCACGATCGGGGTGGGGATGGCGGCGTTGGTGCGTCCCTCACTCCCATCGGTGGGTGATGACCTCCGGCGTAGGCGGACCGCCGGACACCTCCGTCAGGCGTTGGACGCCGGCGAACTGTTCGTGCGGTACCAACCGGTGTTGTCGATGCGAACCGGGGCCGTGTACGGCGTCGAAGCGTTGGTGCGCTGGGACCACCCCGAATTCGGAGAACTCGAACCCGGAGCGTTCGTCCCCGACGCCGAGGCTTCGCGGATGATCCAGGAGGTCGACGCGTTCGTCCTCGAGGATGCCTGCCGGCGGGCCGTGCACTGGCAGTCGCTGGCTGCCGAGCACGGGCGCCCCGCCCCGACGATCACGGTGAACCTGTCCCGGGCGAACCTCGAAGGCTCGGACGTGATCTCCTCGGTGCGTGACATCCTCCGTCGAACCGGCGTGGACCCCGGCCAGATCTGTCTCGAGGTCACCGAGTCGATGCTGGTCGAGGACGTCGACGTCTCGGCCGCCCGGCTCGCCGGGTTGAAGACCCTCGGGGTCGTCCTCGCAGTCGACGACTTCGGGACCGGGTACTCGTCGCTGTCGGCGATCCATCGCTTCCCGGTCGATGTGCTGAAGGTGGACCGGGCGTTCCTGGCGGCGTTGAACCGTGATCCGCACGCCGACACCCTCGTGGGTGCGCTCGTCCTCCTCTCGCGCTCACTGGGGGTGACGCTGATCGCCGAAGGTGTCGAGGACCGCGCCCAACGCGACACGCTGGTCGAGTTCGGCTACGACCTCGTGCAGGGCTTCTACTACGCCTACCCGCTGATGCCCGCCGAGATCGATCCTCTGGTGACGGCTGCGGCGCCGTTCGAGGCGGTCGCCGTCTCCGGTGGGGACGTGGGTGGGGAACCCACCTCCGAGCGCCTCCATCGGGGCGGCGACCACGCCCGTGGTCGTGACGACCGGCGGTAGGCGGACGTCGGTGACGTGCGGCCATGCGGCACGTCGCGTAGCGATCTCCGGGTCGGGTACGGACGTGCACACCACCCTCCCGGCGTAGCGTCGACCGCACCTGAGACGTGCGATCCAAGGAGGAGTCATGCCGCTGTACATGGATGTGCACCGGATGGACGCGATCGATCCGGACGCCCTGGCCGGCGCCCACGAACGGGACCTCGAAGTCCAGGAACGCTTCGGTGTCGACTACCGCTCGTACTGGTACAGCCACCAGCCGGCGAGGGTGTTCTGCCTCGTCGATGCCCCGGACCCGGAGTCGGCAACGGCCGTGCACCGCGAAGCGCACGGGCTCGTGGCCGACGAGATCTACGAGGTCCGGCAGGGCGGGTGAGGACCCGCGGCACCCGCCGACGCCCCGGTAGCCGCACTGCCGGGGCGTCGGTGTGTGCGAACCCGGTGGGTCCCGCCCGGTCACGTTCCGAGGACGTCGTCCTTGCCGGTGTCGGCGATCGCCATCACCTCGCCGACCCTGGTCGCATCGACCCCGAGCTCCGTGAGGGTGTCCCGGAAGTGACCCATGAACACCTCGTAGCCGTGTTGGTCCAGCCCCTGCTCACGGGGCCGGCGGTGGGCCGCCTTCAGGGTTCGCCCCTCGTAGCGGTCGGGACCTCCGAACGCCATGGCGAGGAACGCCCGCTGGTGGCGCTTGACGCGGTCGACATCGACACCGGAGAAGTACCCGCTCACCGTTGCGTCGGCGAGCACCTTGTCGTAGAAGCGGTCGAGGGCCACCCCGATCGCTTCGTCGCCTCCAAGATCCTCGTACAGGGACATCTGTTCCTCCTCTTCGTCCTCGTCGTCGGGACCGGTGGTGACGCCGGCACCGGCCGACCCGGACGGCACCGCTCCCGTCCGGGACGCTACGCCGCCGGGTCAGCGGGCTCTTCCGGGCCCGACCCGGACATGTCTACGGATCGGGTCCTCGGATCGGGTCTATGGATCAACGACGTCGTCGAGGGGGAGCTCGGCGGCGCGGCGGATCAACTCCCGCTTCGAGGTCACCCCCAACTTCAGATAGGCGTGTGCCAGGTGGGACTCGACGGTGCGGTGACCGATGAACAACTCGGCGCCGATCTCCCGCGCGGTGAGCCCACGCGCCGCGAGTCGGGCGACGTGACGCTCCCGCTCGGTGAGGGATCCCGGGCCGTGCAACGCGGCGACGGTGCGGCGCCCGGCGCTACCCAGACGACCGATCTCGGCCAGGACCATCTCCCGTCGCCACCGGGCGCCGCAGGCTTCGAACGCCTCCGCCGCCGACGCCAGTGCGGTGAGTGCAGCCGCCCGGTTGTGTCCCCGGAGCGCGAGCCCCTGCACCTGTCGTGCCGAGGCGGCCGCCAGGCGGTAGCCACCGGTCATCAACACCTCCGCCGCACCGCCGGCGAGCTCCGCTGCCCGCGCGGCGTGGTCGGTGGACACCGCGTTGGCGGTCGACGCCGGGATGTCAGCGGTCACCGCGTTGCCGGTGGTCACCGCGGTGCCCGTGGACACCGCGATGTCGGCGGTCCGGCCGCTGGGCCTGGTGGCCAGCAACGACCGTGCCTCGACGAGCCGGGACAGCGGTGGGATCAACCCTCCTCCGGCGATCGCCGCGATCTCGGCCAGCCGGCCCGCGGCCGCGTCGAGCGAGGCGATCTCGCCGCTGGCGGCGGCCACCTCGGCGACATCGACGAGGACGAGTGCTTCGGCGGCGATCGCGCCGATGGCCCGTAGCTGGTCGACCGCACGGTCGAGGTCTCCTCGTGCCCGGGCCGGATCCCGGTCGTGCCAGGCCAGGAACCCGGAGGTCCAGTGCTCCCAGCACCCCCACACGAGGATCCCTTCGCCGTGATACGTGTCGCGGGCGAGTTGCAGACTCCGGTCGGCGCGGCCGCGGAGGCCCATCTCGACGTGGATCCGGGCCGCCAGCGCCGCCGCCCATGCCCGCCGGCGACTACCGCGTACCGCACGGCGGGCGGCGGACTGCTCCACCGCGGCGACGGCGTCTCCCAGGTCACCGGCCAGCCAGTGGCAGTGCGCCAGCGACTCGAACGCGATCGCGTCCGGGGCGCCGGGATCCTCGTCGAGTGCCGCACGGATCGAGGCCACGCCATCGTGGACCTGCCCGGCGAGCGCCAGCATCGTTCCGCGCTGCGTCAGCCCCCACGCGGCCCGGTAGCTCGCGCCGTGCCGTCGTGCCACCTCGATGCTCCGGGCGTACCGCTGCTCGGCGTCGGCGAACCGGCCCGCCCAGCCGTGGGCGTACGCCGCGGCGCCGGCCGCCTGCACCGTCGCACGCGCGTGCCCGCCCGCTTCGGCGTCGTCCAGCACCGCCTCGGCCAACATCACCTGCTCGTCCAGGCTGGCGTAGCACCCCCGTATCCACGCCAGCTCGTTGCGGGCGAGGAGGATCTGTTCATCGTCGCCGGCGTGTTCGAAGGCGTCGATCGCACCCCGGCAGGAGGTCTCGGCGTCCGCGAAGCGTCCGGCACCGATCGACAGGAACGCCGCACGGTGCAGGTCGACGGTTCCACTCGCCGCGTGATCATCGACGGGGACGTGTGGCGCGATCCGATCGATCGCGACGATCGCGGTCGCGGCGTCGCCCTCGACGAGGTGGGAGAGCACCCATTCGGCCTGCCACGTCATCGACGCCAGGACCTTCAGCCACCGCGGATCCCCAGCGCCGAGGAGGCCGAGGAGCGCCGAGAGGCTCGCCAGCGCCTCCTGATACAGCCCCCGCGCCTCCGCCTGCTGCATCGCGGCGCACAACGCCTCGACCGCCTCGTCGTCGCCGGGTCCGGCGCTGCGGGCGTAGTGGCCGGCCGCCGAGCCGAGCCGCCCG
>SLDB01000185.1 GCA_007125475.1 Nitriliruptoraceae bacterium
CGGGTGACCCGTCCGGGTCGAGGTCACCTGCCGTCGCCGTGCACGGTGACCGGCCCCCTCGCCGTCACCCGCCTTCGCCGTGCGCGGTGACCGGCCCCCTCGCCGTCACCCGCCTTCGCCGACCGCCAGCAGGTCATCGAGCCGGACCAGGAACGTCGCCATCTGCTCCCGGCTCACCGGCTCGAGCGGACCGAACCGGCCGTCGCCGAACCCGTTCGCCAGCCCCGCCTCGGAGACCGCGACGATCGCGCCGTCGTGCACCCCTCCGGTGAGGTCGTCGTAGGAGCCGTCGGTCGGCACCTCGACCTCGAGGTCGGCGGCGGCCGCCAGCATCGTGGCCATCTGACCGCGGGTGATCGCCGACCATGGATCGAAGCGGCCGTCGGCGAGCCCGGAGGCGATCCCGGCATCGACGACCGCGGCGATCGCGCCGTCGTGGGCGATCCCCCGGGTGTCGTCGAACGTCGACGCTCCGGAGGTGTCCAACCCGAGGGTGTTCGCCAGCAACGTCGCCATCTGGGCCCGGAGCACCGGCCCGGTCGTGTCGTACACCCCGTCACCGACCCCCTGGGCGATCCCGCGGGACGCCACGCACGCGACCTCGGGGCCGTGCGGCGCGTCGTGCGCGGTGTCGGTGAACGGGTACGGGTCGGCCTGGACCCACACGCCGATCGCCACCTCCACGTCCTGGCCGGCGGCGGTGGTGCCCTCCAGCAGCAGCGTGTGCCCGCAGGCGGTGACGTCGGCCGGGATGCGGTTGCTCGCCGCCTGCAGCGTGCCGTCACCGGCGACCGCGAACGCCCCGAGGTACGTCGGTGCCGAGAACAGCCAGCCGTGGACCTGCGAGGACGCCTGGAACCCGCCGGCGTCGACGAGGACGGCACCTCCGGTGCGTAGACGCATCGCGGTGCCGTCGACGTCTGCGGTGGGGGTGCCGTCCGCGTCGGCGGGGGTGGCACGCAGGTGGAACCCGTCGCCGGTGACGGTCACGCCGGTGTCGTCGGCGGTGACGTCGGCTTCCACGACCTCACCGTCGACGGTGACGGAGCCGTCGCCCGTGGTGAGCCGGCCACCGTCGCCGTCCCGTGGCTCTCCCGGGGCGTCGGGGACGTCCGCGTCCGCCCCGTCGTCGGGGTCGTCGCCACCCGTGCCGCCGGAGCCGCCGGAGCCGCCGGTCGAGGCCAGCGTCGTCGACGCCGCAGCGGTCTCGTCACCGGCGTGCGCCGTGACGGTGACCGTCTGCGAGGACGTCGAGACCCCGTCGAACTCGCACCGCAACGGCGAGGTGAGCTCCTCGCAGGTGTGGTCGGCGCCGACCTCGACGACGTACCGGTCGACCCCGGCCGCACCGGTGTGCGACGGCTCGGCCCACTCGACGACCGCGAGCCCGCCCTCACGGGTGGCGCTCACCGCGGTCGGGGCGCTCAGGGCCGCGTACACCCGGAGCTCGCGCTCCAGCGAGGCGGCACGGCCACCCGCGTCGGTGGCGTCGAAGCGCAGGGTGTAGGTGCCGGCGTCGGGTCCTGGGGCCCAGCGCAGCGCGGCGAGGTCGGCCTGCACGTCGGCAGCGCTCCCGGTGAACGTCACCTCGTGGGTGCCGGATCCGACGACGTCGCTGTCGGCGGGGTCCGGGGCGTGCAGCACCCCGGCCCCCGCATCGATCGCGACCGTGGCCGAGATGTCCGCCTGCCAGGTACCGGGGAACGTCACGGTCACCGGGAGATCGACGTCGGCGGCGTCGGTGGCGGCCTGTGGGGTGGTGATCGCGTCCTCGTCGCCTTCGCCGAACGTGCCGTCACCGAGCTCGAGGTCGAGTGGGGTGACCCCGCCGAGCGTGGCCGGTGCGCTGTCGCCGTGGCCGTCGGTGACCACCACCTCGACGTCGTAGTCGGTGCCGGGGTCCACGCCGTACACGGTGCAGCCGCCGTCGGCGACCGGCGCCGAACAGGTCCCGTCACCGCCGGCCGGGTCGAGGTGGACGTGGACCTCGTCGCTGTCGGCGAGGTCGGGGTGGTCGGAGTCCCAGGAGACGGTGACCGCCTCGCCGTCACCGGTGACGGTGAACCCCAGATCGCCGGGATCGCCGAGGTCACGCGGCACCGGGATCGTGAACGGGGCCGCGGCGACGTCGCCGTGGACGTTCACCGCGGTGACGGTGACGGTGACCTCGCCCCCGTCGTCGTGGACGTCTCCGCCGGCGAGGGTGTGGCTCGGCTCGGTCAGGTCGGTGGCGTGCGTGGTTGCCCCCGACGGGTCGGTCGCGACCGTGTAGGTCGCCGCCGGCTCACCGATCGGGTCGCTGGGCTCCCAGGTGACGTGCAGCTCGCCGGCGTCCCACACGGCGGTGACGTCGCTCGGGGCCGCCGGCGGCCCCGCGAGGGTGAGCGGGGCGGTGATCGTCGAGGCGTACCCACCGTCGCCGTCGAGCGCGACGTCGAGGCGGTAGCTGCCGGGCTCGCCGGCCGGCTCCCACAGCACCCCGTCGGCGAGGAACGCCTCGATCGCCGAGTGGTCGGAGGTGCCGCCGTCACGGTTCACCGGCCCGGTGACGATCAGGACGCCGTCCTCGATCCGCAGGTGGTCGGCGACGTCGCCGCCGGCGGCCGAGCCCTCGACCGCGCCCTTGAACGCGGCGTAGGCCTCGTACGCGGCCTGCTCCGGGGTGCCCGGTGCTCCCGGGTCCTCGGTGACGAACGCGACCGTGCCGCCCCCGTCGGGGAGGGCGACCCGTGCCTCGGCCCGTCCCGAGGTGACGTCGACGTCGAACCGGTCGTCGCCGGCCGCCGACGCCCAGGCCTCAAGCTCGGAGACCGGGGCTTGCGTGGTGCCGAGGGTGATGCGATCCGCGGCGCCGTCGGTGGCGTCGAGGAACGCGGCCAGGTCGGCCTCCGTCCCGGTGAGCAGGATCCGGCCGTCGACGACCTCGACGTCCACGCCGGTCCCGAGGGGGTCGTAGCCGGCGTCGTCGAAGCCCAGCGCCGCGTCGGCGGCGAGGGTGACGTTGCGCCCGGCGGTACCGGACGGGTCGATCCCGAGCTCGGCGGCGAGGTCCTGGCCCGAGTGGTCCAGCGCGTCGGCGAGCGAGCCGCCGGCGCCGTACCCGCCGACCGCGACGTCGGCGTGGTACCCGTCGCCGTCGGCGACCCCGACGTCGTGCGGGTTGCTGCTGCCGTCCTCGTTGTCGGCGGCGGGGCCGTGCTCGGCCGGGGCGGGGTCACACTCGGGGTTCCACACCACCGCGCCGGCGTCGAGGGCCTGGCCGACCATCCCCTCGGGTCCGGAGACCCAGGCGTGGAAGCCATCGTCGTAGATCGTGACGTCGACGTCCGGGTACTCGGCGGTGACGTCGGTGTCCTCCTCGAGGCAGCCACCGAGGCCGACGGGGAGCTTGACGTCGACCGCCGTCGACTCGGTGGCGCCGGCGCTGCGTGAGAGCCGGCCCCGGGGGATGTTGATCCGGCCGTTGCGGTCGGCCGGCATCGTCGCGTTGATCGGCACCCCCGCGAACTGATCACCCGGGGCGGCGGCAACCCCGTCACCACCGTCACCCACGCCGTCGTCGCCGGCGGCGGTGAACACCTCGGCGGAGACGGCGCCCTCACCGGCACCGGAGGCGTTGACGGCGCTGACGGTGGCGAGGTAGCCGGTCCCCGCGCGCAGCCCGGTGAAGGTGCACCGCTCGCCGTCGCAGTCACCACCGGCGCCGTGAGCCGGGTCGAGGCTGACCTGGTAACCGGTGACGGCACCTCCGCCGTCGTCGGCCGGTGGCGCGAACGTCAGCGTGAGGCGGTGGTCGTCGTCGACGACACCTGCGGTGGCGACGAGGTCCCTCGGCGGGCCGGGCGTGTCGGGGAGGACGGTGAGCACCCCGGTGTCACGGCCGTCGACGGTGGTCAGGACCCCGGCGTCGGTGAGGCGGTCCGGGTCGTACTGCACGAGGAACCCGCTGATGCGGTCACCGACGTCGCTGCGCAGGTCGTTCCACAGCCCGGCGGTGCCCCGCCAGTTCGTCACGGCGAAGTCCTCACCGGAGCCGTGGTCGTTCGGCTCGCCCGGGGCCCACGAGGCGAACATCCCCCCGACGGTGGTGCCGTCGGCCTTCCCACGCCAGAACTCGGTGTCCTTGTGCGGCCCGGAGACCCAGTACCACCGACCCTCGGCACCGAACCACGACTGCGGGGTGTACAGCCACGAATCGGAGGCGCCGATCCAGACGTTCTCCGCGGTGGTGTGGGCGGCGACGAAGTCGTTCTGCTCGGCGTCGACCGGGGTGGCCAGCCATCCCTGCATCCCGAACAGCTCACGGCTCTCGGCGGCCGTCTTCGCGGCACCGAAGGTGACCGCCTCGTCGGCGACGTACTCGTAGTACCCGCCGGTGCCCGGGTGGAAGAACACCTCGCGGCCGTCGCCGGGGAGCTTGGAGATCGACACGGCCAGCTCGACGTCGCCGACCGTGGGCGGCGGGGTCCACGTCAGGCCGCCGGCGGTGTCCCCGGCGAGGACGTCGGCGAGGTCGTCGAACGTGCCGGTGACCCCCACCTCGCGACCCGTCCAGTCGTAGCCGACCTCCAGGGCCAGGTCACGGCCGTCCGGGTCGAGGGCGAGCTCGCCGCCGTCCTCGGGGAGGCGGAGGGTGACCAGGGCTTCGTCGGCGTCTCCGAGGTGGTCGGTGATCTGCTCGGTGAACGTGACCGTCACGTCGACGGCGGTGGCCGGGCCGGGGTCGACGTCACTGCGCTCGACGGTGTCGGCGGTGACGACGACGGCGTCGACCGCGGTCAGCGTCGTCGAGGCACCCGCCTGCGGGATCATCCCGGTGTCACCGAAACCGCCGTACTCGACCACGTAGCCGGAGACCCCGGAGGCGTCCGGGGCGACGTCGTTCCACCGCCCCTGGTGCTGGCCGCTGTCCCAGTTGTTCGGGTTCAGCCAGTTCGTCACCACACGGGTCTCGGTCTCACTGTTCGGCTCGGACGCGTTCCAGTTGCAGTAGTACGGCTCGCCGTCGGCGTCGGTCTGCTGCCGATCGTCGGGGTCGTCGATCGAGCAGGGGTCGGCCGGGTCGCCGCCGGGGCCGACCCAGAACACGGTGCCGGCCTCGGGGCCGGTGACCCACCGCCACTCCTCGTCGGCCGGGTCCGAGCCGTCGGCGTCGGAGGCCGCCCCGATCCAGAGGTTGGGGTCGTCGATCCCGTCGGCGATCACGGCGTTCTCCGACGGGGAGGTCAGCGTGACGAGGTAGCCGGAGACCGCGCCGCCGGCGACGCCGAGGTCGTCGAGGAGGTCACGGTCACCGGCGGCCGCCTCGGCGGTGCCCCAGGCGATGTCCGCGGCGGCGACGTACTCGTAGAACCGCAGCCCGTCGGGGTGGGACGGGTAGGCGAGGACGTCGTTGCCGCCGCCGGTCGGGGCCTCGACGACGGTGACGTGGACGTCGCTGGTGGCGGCGTTCGCCGGCGCCTCCCAACGGACCTGGTCGGACAGCACCGACTTCATGTCGTCATGGTCACCGATGAAGCTGACTTCGGCGTCGCCGTTCGCGGTGGCGCCGGTGAGCGTGACGTCGACGGCGCCGATGTCGGTAACCCTCACTCCACCGTCACCGACCCGGACCGTCGCCAGCAGGTCGTTGGCGGGGTCGAACCCGTCGACGTCGATCGCGATCACCCCGGTGGTGCTCCCCGACGCCACCGGCTCGGGTGCGGCCACCGTCACCGAACGACCCGGTGAGGCCGCTGCCGACGGTGTGGACGCCAGCTGCGCCACCGGTGCGACGACGGCAGCCAGCAACGCGACGATCACCACCCGGCTGGTGGCGGCACGCCACCGTGCCGGGGGTGGGGTGTCGCCGTGCACGATC
>SLDB01000047.1 GCA_007125475.1 Nitriliruptoraceae bacterium
CTGGCGGTGGCCCCGACGGCGAGGCTGGTGGGGACGCCGAGCCGCTCGACGAGCTTGCCGAACGTCGCGGTGCAGATCGCGGCGGTGACGAAGAACCACGCGATGAGCAGGCCCAGGGTCGACGGGCCGAACCCGAGCTCGGCGCGGATCCCGACCGCCAACGCCCCGAGGAGGAACGCCGGGATCACCGCGATGATCGCCAACCCGATCGCCTGGGCGATCGCCACGACGTTCGTCGTCGACGCCGTGGCCGCCCCGGATCCCGCACCCCGCGGGAGGCCGGGTTCGGCGTCGCTCGACGGTGGACGGCGGCTCACGGGGAGATACGCCCGTGCGCGACCGCGCGGGCGACGACGAGGGGTCCCTCACCGTCGTTGCGCAGGCTCCACGCGCGGTTCGCCGGCAGCGGCAGGTGCTCGCCGACCGCGGCGTCACCGTCGATCCCCGCGATCCGGATCCGGTACCGCGAGCCGGACAGGACCAGGACGACACCGGAGCGGGGCGTCGACGGTGCCTCGATCCATGCCCCCGGGGCGAGGCGGTACAGCGTGACGTCGAGGTGGTCGGTGACGTGGTCGGTGGCACGCACCCCGTCGGCGACGGTGACGGCGCCCTCGTCGGTGAGCGGTCGGATCTCGGCGAGGTACGCCGCCGAGGCCCGATGCCGCGCCCGACGCAGGTGCGCGCGGCCGACGAGGGTGAAGGCGGCGGCGCTGAGCCCCAACCCCGCGGCCCCGATCCAGGCGGCCTGGTAGGAGACGGTCTCGGCCACCCAGCCCAGCACCAGGGGCCCGGCACCGGCCCCGATCGAGTTGCCGGCCTGCACCACCCCGGTGGCCGCGGCCGGGGCCGTCGGGTTCTGGCTCACGACCGCGAAGTGGAACAACCCGGTCCACGCCCAACCGAAGCCGTAGGCCAGCAGGCCACCGATGACGTAGAGCACCGGGACCGCGGTCGACAGCAGCAGGAAGCCGGGCACGCCGATCGCCAGCAACGCCGCGATCCGCCCGTAGGGACTGCCGTGCGGCCGGGCGTCGGCGTGCCACCCGACCAGGACCCGTGAGGTGATCCCGACCGTGCTGGCGAGCGCGAAGTACAGGCCGGCGTTCGCCTCCGCCATCCCGCCTTCGACGGCGGCGTCGACGAAGAACGCCCCCAGGCTGGTGGCGGCTGCCGCACCCAGCAACCCGGCGAAGCCGAGGATCACCAGCGAGGTCACCTCCGGCAGGTCGCGGGTGCGAAGGCGGCGTCGCACCACCCCCACGCCGCCGCGGTCGGCGGTCCTGCGCGCCAGGACGGCGCTGGCGAACGCCACCGCGGCGGCGACCGCGAACGTCTGCCGCCACCCGATCCACACCCCGAGGGTGGGCACAGCCAGGCCGGCCAGCAGCGTCGCGGCCGGGATCGCCGACTGCTTGATCCCGATCGCCAGCCCGAGGTGACCGGGGGGGATGCGTTGGGAGAGCCGGGCGTTCACCGCCGGCTGCGTGATCGCGTTCGCGGCCCCGCCGAACGTCATCGCGACCAACAACCACGGGGTACTCGGCGCGAGGGCGACCCCGGCCAGCCCCGAGCCACTGAGCACCGCCCCGACCATCAGGCTGGTGGGGATCCCGAGCCGCTCGACGAGGCGTCCGAGCACGGTCGACAGCGCCCCGGTGGCGAAGAAGAACCAGGAGATCAGCAGCCCGAGCATCGACGGCCCGAAACCGAACTCGGCCCGCAGGCTCACCGCCAGCGCCCCGGGCAGGAACCCGGGGATCACCGCGATGATCGAGAGCCCGATGGCCTGCGCGATCGCGGCGACGTCGGTGGGACCGGGGCCGTCGGCAACGGGAGGACGGGTGGGCGTCGAGCGGCTCACGCACGCACCTCCGTCCGGTCGCGTCACGGTACGGCGTGACTCACCACGAGCACGCTGGACACCGGGTCACGCTAGCCCCACGGTCCTTGCCGACGAGAACCACCCCCCCACCACGGCGGTTGCGGCCCCGGTGCACCGCTGCTAGACCGCCTCCGGGGAGTGTCTGGGCCGACCTCGGACCCCCGATGCGTCGGGTCGAGCCGGATCTATCCGGGACGTGACCAGCAGGAGTGGGCGATGGTGGAGTTCTGGACGTCGACGAGGTCGCTGCCGGATGTCGCGGTCGACGCCGCGGTCCGTGCCGAGGCCGCCGGTTGGGACGGGATGACGTTCACCGACTCCCAGAACCGCTCCGGTGATCCCTACGTCGCGATGACCGCGGCGGTGCTGCGCACCGACGACCTGAAGGTGGCCACGGGGGTCACGAACCCCCTGACCCGTCACCCGGCGGTGACAGCGGGGGCGGCGCTGTGCGTGCACCACCTGTCCGGCTCCGGCCGGGTGGAGATCGGCATCGGCCGGGGCGACTCCTCACTGGCACACCTCGGGCTCGCTCCGGCGCCACCCGCCGCGTTCCGCGAGTACCTCGAGGACCTACACACCTACATCAACGGCGGGGCGATCAGCCTCGAACGCGCGAGCCGCGGTGCCACGCACACCATCGACGACCTCCCCTTGGCATCGACCCCCGAGGACAGCCGGATCCGGTACATCGAGACCTCCGGGATCCCCAAGCCCTACCCGCAGGTGTTCATCACCGGCTCGGGGCCGAAGGTGATCGAGATCGGCGCGAACACCGTCGACCGTGTCGCCCTCGCGGTGGGGGCGTCTCCGGAGCGGGTGTCGTGGGGGGCGCAGCTGGCCCGTGACGCCAACCCGGAGATCGACCTGGCCGCCTACGTCGTGATGGTCGTCGACGACGACTTCGCGGCGGCGAAGAAGCTCGCCGGTGGCTCGGTCACCAGCTTCGCACGGTTCTCGGTGATGCACGGCACCGCGTCCGGGCCGAGCAGTGACGCCGCCCGGGGGGTGTTCGAGAGCATCCCGCGCCAGTACGACATGGCCAAGCACTTCACCTCCGACAACGAGGCGAACGAACTCCCCGACGAGTTCGTCCGGGAGTACGCGATCCTGGGGTCGGCCGACTACTGCGTCGAGCGCCTGCATGAACTCGTCGAGCTCGGGATCTCGCGGTTCCACGTCATCGGCGCCTCATTCGACGTCGACCCGGCCGACGCCCAGCGCGCTGAGGGCCGACTCGCCGACGAGGTGTTGCCACGGGCCCGCCAGCTGGCGGTTTCGTAGGCGAACGACGCGGGCGGGTTACGAGGCCACGGACGCGAGGCGTTCGGTCGTGGCCACGACGCGTTCGGCGAACTCGCGCGTGCCGACCGGCTGGGTGCCGTCGGCGGCGAGGTCGTAGGTCACCTCGCCGGTCGCGATCTCCTCGAGCAGGGCCCGGCGCACCGCGTCGGCGACGTGCTTCGTCGCGTCGTCGGTGTCGAGCAGCATCGCCAGCGCCAGGAAGCTGCCGGTCGGGTTCGCCACGTCGTGACCGGTGCGTGCCGGCGCCGATCCGTGCGCCGGTTCGTACAACGCGCTCACACCGCTACCGCCCGAGGGCCGGATGCTGGCCGAGCCGCACAGCGCCGGTGAACCGGCCCGGCCGCAGATCAGATCGCTGAGGATGTCACCGAACAGCCCCTCGGTGATCACCATCTGCGGCAGCGGACGGGTCGACGCCAGCTCGTACGCCGCCCGGTCGACCAGGACGTGGTCGATGCCCACTCCTCGTTCGTCGGCGACGCGGGTGACGACGTCACGCCACAGGCGGCTGGTGGCGTACAGGCTCCACTTGTCCACCGAGATCACCCGCCGCGACGGGGCGGTACCGGTGAGGTCGAACGCGATCTCGGCGACCTCGGCGACCTGCGGCGGGGTGAGCACGATCCGATCGGCCGCCTCGGTCGACACCCCGTCGCTCTCCTCGTGATCCTCCTCACCGGTGTAGGCCCCACCGAGCAGGTTGCGCACCACCGTGGTGACCTGACCGTCGGAGGGAGAGAGCACCTCCCGGACACTCACCCGCAGGTCGAACTCCCGCCGCAGCCCGACGAGCGAGAGCTCCGGGCGGGGGCAGGCGGCCTTGTCGACGGCCGGGTCCTCACCGACGGCCCCCAGCAGGATCGCATCCGCCTCGCGGCAGGCCTCGAACGTCTCCGGTGGGCGCAGCTCACCGGTCTGGTGGAACCCGGTGGCACCGACCGGCCAGGGGCCGGTGACCTCGACGAGGTCCGCGAGCAACGGCGAGCGCAGCAGTTGCACTGGCCCCTGCGTGACCTCGAAACCGACTCCGTCTCCTGGCAACCAGGCGATGCGCATTTCGTTGATCCTCTTCGGCGATGGGCTTCGGCGGGCGACGAACGGGAGTGTGGGCGGCCGGTGGCGCAGCGGTGCAAGCCACGCCGACCGCCACACGACCGGTGTCGACCGGACCCTAGACCGACTTCCGGTTCACGGCGACGCGTCGCAGGCCATACTCGCCGTCTGCCGACGGGAAGGCGCCGACCATGGCAAAGCGTCGCGTCCTGGTCACCGGAGCCACCGGGCAGCTGTCTCTGCAGCTGCTGCCGGTGCTCCGTGAGCGGTACGACCTCACCCTCATCGACGTCAAGGCCGAGGACCGCGACGGCAACGTCGTCGACGGCGTGGAGGTCGTCGACGCGATGGGCGTCGACGACGACACCCTGCGCCCGTACTTCGAAGGCATCGACACCGTCCTGGCGCTGGCCGTGAAACGGGTGCCCAGCGACGACCTCGAGACCCTGTACCGCGACGAGCGCTACAACGTCGACATGATGCACCGCACCTACCGGCTCGCCACCGAGACGGGGGTGCGACGGGTCGTCTCGGCCAGCACGAACCAGGCCACCAAGTGGTACGAGCGCCCGTGGCACGACGGGTTGTGCGACCGCGTCGGTCCCGAGGACTACCCCAAGCCGGAGCGCTACTACGGGTGGGCGAAGGTCGCCTACGAGTCGTTGGGGTTCCTGTTCGCCTGCGGCAACCTCGGGGTCACCCTCGAGAACGTGCAGCTGCGCATCGTCGTGCCGCGGCAGGTCCGGCTGCGCGACTTCGTGGGTCGCCACCGCCGCGACTACCTGCGTGACATCGCCGGCTGGATCAGCGACCGGGACCTGCAACAGCTGTTCGTCAAGTCGATCGAGACCCCCGACATCACCGACGAGTACGGCGTGCCGTTCCAGATCTTCTACGGCGTCTCCGCCAACACCCGCACGTTCTGGAGCATCTCCAACGCCCGGCGGGTGATCGGCTACGCCCCCGAGGACGACTCGGAGGTCACCTTCGCCGACGAGATCGCGAAGGTGACCCACCGCGACGTCGAGGAGATCACCGAGGAGCTACTGGCCTGACCCGCCATCTCCGCGCGGCGTACACCTGGGGTACGGCAGCGACCGCACGAAGACCACCAGTCAGGCAGCGGAGGCCGCTGCCGGCAACTCGATGTGCACACCGTTTCCGCGCAGGTGGCGCGCACCTAAGCGCCCTCAGCCAACAATCTGGCGCACGAATCTGTGCACGATGAACACAGTGTGTTACGCCTGTGACGGTGGCCGGGAGAGGGCCATGTCGTAGGGCTCCATGAGGGCTACGTGCGTCAGCCGGGGATTCGGCGCGCGTCAGCCGTGCGTCGGTGTCCGCGACCACTGCGGCTGAGGAAATCACGATGACAAAGGCACGAACCAGGTGTGGACTGAAACCATTCGCGGCAATATTGGCCATGGCCATGATGCTCGCGGCGTGTGCCGCCGACGAGCCGGACGACGCCGCCGATGCGGTCCCGGCCGACGATGGTGACGACACGACCGTCGCCGACGACACCGACGACACCGATGACGCCGACGAC
>SLDB01000302.1 GCA_007125475.1 Nitriliruptoraceae bacterium
CCGCGCCGGTGGCGTCGTCCGCGGGCACCGCTCCGGCTGGCACGGCCTCGACACGGACGCCGGGCACGTCCGGGTCGTGGACGGAGTGCACGTCCCAGGCCCCGGCGCCACGGCCGGGGACGGCCCGCCGGACGCCGGTGTCCGGACCGAGGCGCCGCACCACACGGGTGTGGAGGTCGAGCTGATACGGGGCCAACCGCGTCGGATCATCGGCGGCGTGCACCACCACCCGGTCGGCGTCGGCGTGGGCGACGTCACGCACCTGCAGCCCGGCGTCGGTCACCGGTTCGCCGTCGAGGCAGAGCACCCGCGTGCCGCCGTCGCCGAGGTCGGCGCGGTCCTCGACGGTGACCAGGTGCTCGCCGGCCCACGCCGGTGTGCCGGGGACCGGCTCGACCCAGGCGTCGTCGACGAGCTCACGGCGCACGCGGACCGAACCGTCCCCCGGGTCCACGGTGAGCACCCGGGCCCGGCGTTGGTCGCGGGACTGCACGAGCACGGTGAGCGGGTCCACGTCCCACCGCACCGTCGCGAGGTATTCCTCCTCCGCGTCGATCCGGACCTTCCGGCGCTCACCGGTCGCGGCGTCGACGATCCACAGGGAGGTGGCGGCGTTGGCCTCCCCGGCCGCGGGGTAGGCGTGCGCCACCGGCGGCTCGGCCGGGTTGGCCGGATCGGCGATCCACCACGTCGTCACGGCGGACTCGTCGACACGGGTGACGGCGAGGCGGGTGCTGTCGGGTGACCACCACAGCCCGTGCGAGCGGCCCATCTCCTCGGCGGCGACGAACTCCGCCACCCCCCAGCGCACCCCGGCCTCAGCGACGAGGTGACGCGCCGGCCCGGCGGAGCCGGCGGTTTCGGCGACGTCGGTGACGTGCACCCCGTCGTCGGCGTGGAACGCGACCCGGCGACCGTCCGGGGAGATCCGCGGGTCGAACACGGTCTGGGCGCCCGGATACCGGGTGCACCGCCCGCTGGCGGCGTCGAGGGTGATCAGACGTCCGCCGAGGGCGAACGCGACGTGGCGCAGCGCCGCATCGGCGTCGAAGGCCACGACACCGGCGGCCTGTTCGCGTGCCCGCTCACGCCGGGCCCGCTCGGCGGCGGGGAGCGAGGCCTGGTCGGCGACCAGGTCGTCGACGTCGACGAGCCGGACCTCCTCACCGGTGGACGGATCCAGCCGCCAGACCTCGGTGACCGGGTCGTCGCCACCTCGGCTGCGCAGGAACAGGATGCGGGGACCCTCGTCACCGACGCCGGAGACGACCCCCCGTGGGACGCCGAGGGTGAACCGGCGGGTCCGGGCCTGCTGCCGCGGGAACGGCACCGGTGCGTCGGTGGCGGGAGTGGTCATCGTGGCTCCTGTCCGGTGAACGCCTCGGTAGCGAGGATCGCGGCACCGATCACCCCGGCGTCGTCGCCGAGTCCGGCGACGACGAACCCGGGGGGGTCACGGTCGGGGACACCCAGCAGGTGCGTGGCCAACACCTCCGACGCCGGCGGCAGCAGCCAGGCGTGGGCCGCCGCCCCCGCACCGCCACCGAGGACGAGGAGTTGCGGGTCGAGGAGGTTGGCGACACCGGCCGCCGCGTACCCCAACCATCGTCCGGCGTCCTCGAGGACGTCACGGGCCAGGCGGTCACCGGCCTCGGCGGCGTCGAGGACGTCCTCGGTCCGTGGCGCCGCGACCTCCCGCAGGCGACTGGTGGACGCGGTGGCGCTCAGCCGACGGCGGGCCTCGGCCGCGATCGCGGTCCCGGAGGCGTAGGCCTCCAGGCACCCGGCGCGACCGCACGCACACCGCCGCCCACCCACCTCGACGACGAGGTGGCCGAGCTCCCCGGCGAACCCGGTGGCGCCGTCGTGGGGGCGACCACCGATCACAATCCCACCCCCCACACCGGTCCCCACGGTGATCAGCACCAGGTCGTCGACCCCATGACCGACCCCACGGCGTTGTTCGCCGAGTGCCGCGAGGGTGGCGTCGTTGGCGACCACCACGTCGCGGCCCGTCGCCTCCGCGACGCGCCGCCGCAGCGCGAGCGCGGCGATCCCGACGTTGGGGCTGGTCAGGACCTCGCCGTCGCGGGTGATCAGGCCGGCGACGGCGATGCCCAGCGGCAGTTGCGGTGGGTAGTCCGAGCACGCCTCGACGACGGCCGCGACGACGGCCTCCCCGTCACCGCGGGGGGTGGCCAGGCGTCGCCGGTGCTGCAGCCCCCCGTCCGCCGACACGACCGCCGTCCGGACGTGGCTGCCACCGACGTCCACCCCGATCGACGGGGCGCTCACGGACGTCCCTCTTCGTCGCGGAGCTCGGCGAGGAACTGCAGGACCGCGGACTCGACGGCGGTGGCGTCGTGGTCGAGGGTGACCAGGTGCCGCGAGCGCTCGCAGACCATCTCGCGGCGGTGCTCGCTCCCAACCGACCGGAGGATCTCCAGCGAGTCGGCGGGATCGACGACGTGGTCGACGAGGCTGCGAACCACCAGCAGCGGTGCGGTGAGCTCCCCCAGCTGCGACCGGATCCGCGGCAGCTCGTCCAACAGCGACCGCAGCGGCGCCAGCGGTACCCGCCGATAGGCCGACTCCCCTACGCCGGGACGGGCGACGTCATCGGGCGGCATCCGCACCCAGCGACGCGGCAACGCGGGCACCCACCGTCCCGCGAACCGCACCGGGCGGGCCAACACCGGGCACGGGTCCCGGATGAGCGCGTTCAACGTCACGACGCCCGCGACGACCCCGGCACGGCGGACCGCCAGGTCGAGGGCGATCGTGCCACCGACCGAGAGCCCGCAGACGACGACGCGGTCGGTGTGGGCGGCGAGGTGGTCGAGGACCCGCCCGGCATCGTCGTACCAGTCGGCGTACCGGGTCCCGGCGAGATCGGCTGGCGTGGTGCCGTGCCCGGGCAGCAGCGGGAGTTCGACCTGGTAGCCGGCCTCGGCGATCCGCTCACCCAACGGACGCACCGGGATCGGGCTCCCGGTGAATCCGTGCAGGATCAGGACCCCCAGCCGCGAGTTCGGGAGCTCCCCGGCGGCCGAGAACGGCTCCGCACCGGGGATCGTGACGACGGCGTCCACGCTCGCTCCTCGGGGTCGTGGCTCGGTGGGGCCGCAGCGGTTCGTGCGGCCCCACCGGATGCTGCGGCCGGCGGCCGAGGGGGCCGTCCCCGGTGCAGGGAACGCGGGCACCGGGGACCGGGACGCTACCGCGCACCACCTAGGCTCTCCCCCGAAGGCGGTGCGAGGACGACGTGTGTTGGGCAGTGGGCGGCTTCGCCGGGCGACGATTGCCGGTGCGCTGACCGCTTTCCTCCTCCTCGAGGCGCTCCGCGTGTGGCTCCCGGCGGTGCTCGCACCGGCCACTGGTGAGCGCGTCGGGCTCGAAGCCGCCCTTGCGGTGACCGCGGTCGCCGCCCTCGTGGTCGCTGCGGCCACGACACGCGGCCCGGCAGCCGTGGTGTGGATCGCCGCGGTGACCGCGCTGGCAGCGGCCAGGGTCGGTCTGGCGGTGGCCCACGGGCCGTGGTTGGTGGCCGCGTCGACGCTCGCCGTCGGCGCCGGTGCGGCGGCCCTGGTCACCCTCGCCGGCGCCCTCGATGCCGAGGCGGGGAGGGCCGGGCGGATCGGTGTGATCGCCGGGGTCGCCGCCACCACCGCCGTGCACGCCGCGACACGGACCGCGGGGTTCGTCTGGCCACGCGCACCGCTCACCCTCGTCGTCGCCGTCGCGCTCGCCGCCCTCGCCGTCGCGCTGGCCGTGTGGGTCCGTCCGGAGCCAGGGCGGGTCCCCGGTACCGGCGCCTCGACCCCCTGGCTCCTCGTCGGTCCGATCCTCGTCCTGGCCATCGCCGTCACCGGCAACCCCGGCCGGCTCACGATGGCCACCGGCTGGAGTCCGCAGGCCGTCGCGGCGAGCGTGGTGGCCGTGCAGGGGGCGGGCGTCCTCGCCGCCGTCGTCGGCGACCGGATCGGGGTCGGCCGCGCCGCACTGGCCGGAGGCGTGCTCGTCCTGCTGGGGACGGGCGGGGCGTTCCCCGCCTCCCGGCCCTCGGTCGTCGCCGCGGTGCTGGCGACGGCGGTGGGGCTGGGGCTGTTGGCCGGCGTCGAGCCCACCACGCACCGTGGGACACCGCAGCGCCGACGACTCGGGGCAGCGATCGGGATCGCGGTGGTGCTGGCCGCGTTCGCGGCGGTGGCGCTCCTGGCCGGGGTGTCGTTGACCGGTGGTGAGCACCTCGTCGCGCTCGCCCTGGCGTTCCTGGCCGCTTCGGTGGCCGTCACCGCCGCCCGACGGGTGACGCCGACCCCCGGCCGTGGCGATCCCCGGCGTTGCCTGGGTTGGACCACGGTCGGGGTGACCGCCACCGTCGTCGCGGCCGCGGTCGCGGCGTCCACGCCGCCGACCTGGCTGTACGACGCCGCCTCGGACCCCCGGGACACGCCGTTCTCCGTCGACCCCTCTCAGGTGGAGGCCGACCTCGGCGAGGCACCCGACGTCGGTGGGGTGCCGCCGAACGGCAGTGCCCCGCCGATCGATCCGCTCCCCGGCCACGATGACGCCGCGGTACGCGTCGCGACGTACAACGTCACCGCCGGGTTCGGCCTCGACCGCCGGTTCTCGCCCCTGCGTCAGGCGCGCTTCCTGGCCCCGACCCGCCCCGACGTCGTCGTCCTCAACGAGGTGGACCGCGGTTCGCTGCTCACCGGCGGTCACGACGCCTTCCTCCTCTTCGCCGCCGAGCTGGACCTCCCCGAGGCGCACTTCGCCCCGGCGGCCGGGCTGCGAGGCAACGCCCTGCTCAGCCGCGCGCCGGTGCACGAGCTCTCCTCACGCGCCCTGCCCGGCGGGCCCCGGATCCCGCGCCGCTCCGAGCTCACCGCGGTGCTGGGCCTCGTCGAGGGCGAGATCGCCGTGGTCGGCACCCAGCTGGACTCCACCGCGGTGGCCCAGCGTCTCCCCCAGGCACGCGCCGTCGCCGCCACGGTCGCGCAACTGCACGAACGCGATCTGCCCACCGTCCTCCTCGGTGAGTTGAACGCCGAACCCGACGCGCAGGAGCTCGCGACGTTCGCCCCCCTGCTCACCGACCCGCTGGCACCGAGCCTGGCGACCTCGCCGTCGGCCCGGCCGGAACTCCGCCTGCACTACATCCTGCTCTCCCCGCAGCTGCGGGGAAGTGCCGTGCAGCGCCCCCGCAGCGACGTCGCCGGCCACCTGCCGCTCGTGTTGAGCGTCACCCGCACCGACCTCGCCCCCGAGGCACTGCCGTGAGGGTCGAAGGCCCCGTGGACGTCGACCACCGCAGGGTCTCGATCACCCGGCCACCGGTCACCGAGGGTCGCGATCACCCGCCCGGCGAACCGCCTCGGCGAGGATGTCGGTGAACTCCTCGGCGATCACCGACCACTCCCAGTTGCGGCACACCCAGCGCCGTCCGGCGTCGCCGGCGGCGGCACGAGTGACCGGGTCATCGAGCCAGCCGATCACGGCGTCCGCGATCTGACCCGGACGACGTCCGTCGACGACCGTGCCGCTCACCCCGTCACGGACCGCCTCGGGCGCCCCGCCGGACCGTCCGGCGACGACCGGCACCCCGCTGGCCTGCGCCTCCAGGTAGACGATCCCCAGCCCCTCGACGTCGAGGCCTCCGAGCCGGCTGCGGCACGGCATCGCGAAGACGTCGAGGGCGGCGTGGGCCTCCGGGAGCCGGTCCCAGGGCACGGAACCGGGGATCACGACATGCCGGAGCCCACCCCGTCGCACCCGGCGCCGCAGGGACCGGCCTGACGGTCCGTCGCCGACGAGGACCAGCCACGCCTCCGGGTGCGATCGCTGGATCCGGGGCCAGGCCGCCAGCAACGCGTCCTGGCCCTTGCGGGGCACCAGCCGGGAGACACACCCCACCACCGGCGCGTCCAGCGGCACGCCCCACGACGTCCGCAGCCGTGAGCCGTCGACGTCGGGGTGGAAGCGCTCGACGTCGACGCCCGGGGCCAGACGCCGCAGCCGGGCCGCCCCGACGTGGTCGGCGAGGGCGCGTTCGGTGAAGTCACTGATCGTGGTCACGATGTCGACGTCACGGGTGGCCCGACCGAGCACGCCGCCGGCACCGGCGGTGACCAGCCCGGCCTCCAGCCCGTGCGAGAGCGCGACGATCGGGGTCCCGAGGTGACGGCGCAGCGACGGGGCCAGCGCACCCAGAGGCCAACTCGCCCCCAGCACGACGACGTCGGGGCGGTGGCGGGCCGCGACCGACAGCACCAGCCGCCTCAGCCGTGGTGTGGGGAGGACGGCGCCGCCACAGCGCACGATGCGGTAGGGCTGCGCCGCGTCGTAGACCACATGGTCCTGCGTCCTGCCGGGGCCGACGACCACGGTCGAGTCGGGGTGGACGCGTTCGAGGAGGTTCGCGACGAACTGCTCGATCCCGCCGTGGCGTGGCGGGAGGTCGTTCGACACCCACAGCACCCGCATCGCGCCTCCGGTCCCCGACATCAACGAGCTCCCGCGTCACGCCGGGGAGGTCAGCGCCCCGAGGAACGGGGTGACGGCGACGACGTCGGCGCCGGCGTCACGACAACGCCCCTGGAGCTCACGGTCGTCGGTGACGACCAGCACCGGGGCGTCGGTGGCCTCGAGGTCGAGGACGATCTCGTCGTCGGCGGTGATCCCGGCAGGGGTGAAACGGACTTCGACGGTGCGACCACCGGCCGCCGGTCGCGACGCCGACTCCTGGCTGCCGTCGAACACCACGACCGGCCGGAAGCGGTGGACCCGTGCCGCCTGGGCGACGAGCTGCACCAGCCAGCGACGCTGCGCCTGAAGGTCGAGTTGGCCACGGTGCTGGCGGGTGACGTTGTAGCCGTCGACGAGGACGAGCCGGCCCGGGTGCAGCAGCGTCACGACCTCCTGGGTCGTGCCCCGGGCGACGTCCGGCGGGAGCCGACTCGGACGACCGGGGACGAACCCGCCCGAGCCGTCCTCATCGGCACCGTCTCCGCCCGACGCGGCGGTGGTACCCCGGGCCTCGTCGTCGCGCCGCCGTTCGGTGCGGCGGGCCTCGTCGACCCGACGCCCCTCCTCGACCCGACGCAGCTCGGCGAGCTCACGCCGCAGGCGGTTGAGCTCGCCCTCCGCCCGCCGTTGCTCCCGTGCCACCGCCCGGCGTCGGGCCTCCTCGGTCTCGGCGAGGTCTGCGACAAGGCGCTCGTTCTCGTCGACGAGTTCGGCGTGTACCCGCCGCAGCCGTTCGAGCTCGTCGGTGACGACCCGCACCCGGACCTCGGCGCCCTCGGCGCGTCGACGCCAATCGTCACGTTCCCGGCGCAACCGCTGCGAGCGGCGCTTCGCCTGCTGCGCCGAACCCGAGCCGCTCTCGGGAGCCGGAGACGATCCGGTGGCCGCGCCTGCCGCGAGGTGAGCTTCGAGGGCGGAGTGGCCGTCGGCGTGCAAGCGCTCCCGCACGGCCGCGGCGATCCCGGGATCCGTGGACAGCACCGTGACGAGTCGCCGACGGCCCTGGCCACCGGCGAGGCGTCCCACCGGCATCGCCGCCAGCTGGGCCAGCTGCGGGTGGGTCGCCGACCGCTCCCCGATAACGGCACGTGCGGCCCGGATCACCTGTGCCCAGGCGTCACCGTCAAGCCCTACGAGGACGTCGCGTGACAGGCCGGGGCGCTCCGCGTCGCCGTCCGACGGGGCCCCGCTCACGCCCTCACGTCCCCGCGCTGGGCGCCGGTTCGATCCGGACCGCGTCCTCGCGGCCGCACCAGCGGCACGCCACGGACTCCACGGAGGAGGCCAGGACCTCTTCCTCGTCGATCGTCGAGCTCCCACCGAGGTCGAAATGGTGATAACTGCGGGTCTGCACCGTCGAGACGACGTCGAATCGTGTGACGTTCCCGCACGCGTCGCAGCGGTACCGCTCACCGGCGGAGGGGAGGCGGGAGGTCGCGTCCGCAGGTGCACTCATCGACGTTCCCCTGGTGGTGGTCGATCTTCGAGCCGCTGTGGGGCACGCCGCTCACCGGCGGCGAGCCACGCCGGCTCGTCCGGGACCGGGGTCGGGTGCTCGGGAGGTTGCAGCAGGTTCGGGTCCGGCGTGAACCACGCCCCGTCGGGGCCGGCCGGGAACGCCGGCGGGGCGACCTCGGCCGCCAGGCCCTCGGCGTGCACCGCGTCGGCGGTCATGTCGCAGTGTGCCACGGCTGCGGTGACGTCGATCCCCCGGTGCTGGGCCGGGTACGGGCGGAGGCGCTCCGCCGCCCTCCGGTAGAGCGTAACGGCACCGCTCGGGTTCCCCCGCTGACGGTGCACCTCGGCGACGGCGACCTGGATCACCCCCTGCCACAGGTCACGGTCAACGGCGGGGGCGGCGTGCCAGACGTGCTCGAGGCATTCGTGGGCCTCGAAGTACCGCCCCTGGTCCCACAGCCGGGCGCCGAGCTCGAGGGCCTCCTCGACCGTGGCCGGTTCGTGCTCCTCGGCGAGCGGGACGTCGGTGGTGCCGTAGGGCAACGGTCGTCCGCTGCGGTCGCGCGGCCGCGCCTGCTCGGGGCGGCCGTCGTCACGCCGGTCACGCTCCTGCTGGCTCACGGGTCGAGTCCTCGGGACGGGTCGGATCAGCGTAACGGTGACGCCGAGTATCCTCGACCAGGTGCCGGAGCTCCCCGAGGTCGAGTCCGTGCGCCGTCAGCTCGCCCCAGAGGTGATCGGGCGGCGTGTCGTCGACGTCTGGCGCGACCCGTACCCCTCGGCGCGGATCACCGACGTCGAACGGGTGGTCGGTCACCGCATCGACCGGCTGCTGCGGCGCGGCAAGTTCCTCGTCGCCGACCTCGACCGGGGCTGTGACGACACCTCGCGTCAGCTCGTGATGCATCTGGGGATGACCGGCTCGCTCCGGACCGGCGACGCCGCTGCCGTCGACGACGACGTCCACGACCGTGTCCGCCTCCTCCTCGACGACGGCCGGCGGGTGACGTTCCGTGACCCGCGTCGCTTCGGCCGTGTCAGCGTCGTCCCGACGGGGGTGTACCTGCCGGGCATCCCGACGCTGGCGAACCTGGGGCCCGAACCGCTGTCACCACACTTCACCGCCGAGGTGTTCACCGCGGGGATCGGCGGGGGCGGCGCGCCGCTGAAGGCCCGGCTCCTCGACCAGCGGCGCGTCGCGGGGGTCGGGAACATCTACGCCGACGAGTCGCTGTGGCGGGCACGGATCCACCCGGCGACGAGGCGGATCGGTGCCGCGCGCGCCCACCGCCTGCACGCCGCCCTCGTCGAGGTCCTCGCGGCCGCCGTCGAACGCGAGGGCACCACGTTCCGCGACTACCGGATGGTGAACGGCGCCAGTGGCCGGTACGCGACGTTCCTCGACGTCTACGGCCGGGCGGGCCTGCCCTGCCACCGGTGCGGCGGCGTCCTGCGCGGTTCCGTCGTGGCGCAGCGCGGCACCACCCACTGCCCGACGTGTCAGCGTCACTGACACGGCGATGTCGCCGCGGCGTGATACAACCGTCCGAACGGGTGTTCGCCACCTGGTATTCACCGAATCACCGGCCGAGGACGTGATGCCCACCCCCGCCTCCGCACGCCAGCTGCCGTTCGAGGACGTCGGCACCCCGCTCATCGACGTCACGTTCGTCGTCCTCGACCTGGAGACGACCGGGCTCTCCCCGGAGCGCCACGCGATCACCGAGATCGGTGCCGTGAAGGTCCGCGGCGGCGAGGTGCAGGGCGAGCTGGCCACGTTCGTCGATCCACGGGAACCGATCCCGGGGGCGATCACGGCGATCACCGGGATCACCGACGCGATGGTCCGTGGCGCACCGCCGATCGACGTGGTCCTCCCGACGGTGCTGGAGTTCCTCGGTGACGCGGTCCTGGTCGCGCACAACGCCCCGTTCGACCTGGCGTTCCTCCGGGCCGCGGCGGCGCGCCTGTACGCCGAGCCGGTCACCCCACCGGTGGTCGACACCGCCCGCCTGGCACGACGGCTCCTCGCCGGCGAGGTGCGCTCCTTCCGCCTGGCGACCCTCGCCCACCACCTGCGCGCACGCACGGCACCCAACCATCGTGCGCTCACCGACGCCCGCGCCACCGTCGACGTCCTCCACGCGCTCATCGGCCGCGCCGGGGCGTACGGCGCGACGACGCTCCCGGAGCTGCAGGAGCTCGCCCGCAGCCGCTCGGACCGGACGTTCCGGCGGCGCGGACTCGTCGACGGCGCCCCGGCCGCCCCGGGGGTGTACCGGTTCGTCGGGCACGACGGTGAGGTCCTCTACGTGGGGAAGGCACAACGCCTCGATCGCCGCCTGCGCAGCTACTTCGGCCAGGACACCCGACGACGGATCGCCGACCTCGTCCGCGAGACGCACCGGGTGACGTGGGTCACCACCCCCACCGCCCTGCAGGCCGAGGTCCACGAACTGCGGGAGATCCACCACCACCGCCCGCGGTACAACCGTCGATCGACCCGTCCGGAACGCACCGTCCACCTCTGCCTCACCCGCGAGGCCGCCCCCCGCCTCTCGATCGTCACCCGGCCCCCGGACGACGGCACCTGGAGCATCGGACCGTTCACCGGGCGGCGAACCGCCGCCGTCGTGGCCGAGGCGCTCGCCGAGGCCACCGGGTTGCGGACCTGCACCACACGGCTGCGCCGGCGGCAGGACCACCCCGCCTGCGTCCTCAAGGAGATCGGGCGTTGCGGGGCGCCGTGCGACGGCACACAGTCACTCGCCGATCACGCCCGACTCACCCACGGCGTCCGCGACCTCGCCGAGGACCCTTCCGCGATGTTGGCCGGGATCCGGGACCAGATGTCACGTGCGGCCGGTGACGACCGGTTCGAGCGTGCCCGTGAACACCGGGGGAGGCTGCACACCGTCGCCCGGGGGCTGCACGCCGCCCAGCAGCACGCGGGGCTGTGCGCGGTCACCCGTCTGGTGGTCCGACGTCCGGGCGGGGACGGCGACGAGGTCGCGGTGATCCGGCGCGGCCGCCTCGTCGCCACCACCGTCGTCGCCGGTGACGCCACCGAGTCGGCCGTATCGGACGCGGCGGCGGCCGTGGACACCGACGGCGACGTCGTGACGACCCCGTCGTTCGAGGAGGTGCGCCTGCTGCTGCGCTGGCTCGGCGCCGACGGGGTCCGGATCGTCGAGGCCGACGGCACCGTCGCCTCCACCCTCGCCGGAGGTGCGGCGTTGGCCGCGACGGTCGCCGAGGCCCGCGCCGTCACGCGCCGCGTCCACCGCGACCGCCAGGCCCTCGACGGGGAGAAGGTCCGTCGCCGCCGGGCACCGGCCGCCGCCGAGCCGGCACCGGCCGGGCAGTGAACCCCTCGCCACCCGTGCTCGGCCCTCAGGCGATGACGGCCCCGGCCGGCAGCGCCCCGTCGACCCCGAGCAGGTGCACGGTGCCGTCGGGGGCGAGCCCGCCCAGGACGAGGAACTGGCTGTCGAACCCCGCGATCCGGCGCGTCGCGAGGTTCACCACCCCCACGACCTGCCGCCCGACGAGGTCTTCACGGGGGTAGTTGGTGATCTTCGCGCTGGTGGCCAGCACCCCGAGATCCGGGCCGAAGTCGACCCACAGCCGCCACGCCGGATCCCGCGCCTCGGGGAACGGTTGGACGTCCACGACGTCCCCGACGCGGAGATCGAGGACGGCGAACGCGGCCGCGCCGACCTCGTGCTTCGGGGCGCTCGCGGCCGGGGCGTCGGCCGAGCCGTCGGCGACCGGGTCGCGATCACCCACCCGACCGCTCCCCGGCGAGGTCACGCGAGCACGCCACCCACCGCTGCAGCAGCCCGGCCGCCGCACCCGATGCGAGGGTGTCGCGGGCACGTGCCACACCCGCGGCGAGGTCGTCGACGGCGCCGGCGGTGAACAGCGCGGCACCGGCGTTGAGCACCACCACCTCGGTGTGTGGCGCCGCTCCGGCGCCGGCGAGGACGGCGTCGGCGATCGACCGGTTCTCGGTCACCCCGCCGCCGCGGAGCGACCCGGCCGGGGCCAGGTCGACCCCGACGTCGCGGGGATCGAGGGTGAAGGACCGCACCGCCCCGTCACGCAACTCCCACACGTCGCTCTCCCCGGAGGTCGTGAGCTCGTCGAGTCCGTCGTGGCCACGGAACACCAGTGCCCGGCGCTTCCCGAGGTGGCCGAGGGCTTCGGCCACGACCGGGCCCAGGCGCCGCTCGGCCACCCCCACGACCTGGTGCGGGGCTCCGGCCGGGTTCGACAGCGGGCCGAGGACGTTGAACACGGTCCGGATCCCCAGCTGCTGACGGACCGGCGCGACGAACCGCATCGCCGGGTGGAACGCCCGTGCGTACAGGAACGCGATCCCCACCTCCTCGAGGCAGCGCACCACGTCGTCGCCGGTGAGCTCGAGCTCCACCCCCCAGGCCTCGAGGAGGTCGGCGCTCCCGCACCGGCTCGAGGCGGCCCGATTCCCGTGCTTGGCCACCGGCACCCCGGCGGCCGCGGTGACCAACGCCGCCACGGTGGAGATGTTGAACGTCCCGGAGGCGTCACCACCGGTCCCGCAGGTGTCCACGAGTCGATCGGCGAGAGCGGGAGGCACCTCGAGCGGGGTCGCCGCCTCGAGCATCGCCCGCACGAACCCCGCGACCTCACCGGCCGACTCCCCCTTGGCCCGCAACGCGACGAGGAACCCCGCGAGCTCGGCCGGTTCGGCGTTGCCGGCCATGAACTCGGCCATCACGCGACGGGCGGACTCCTCGGCGAGGTCCTCGCCAGCCAGGAGTTGGTCGAGGATCGGGGTCCACTGCACCGTGTCCGAGCCCACGCGCCCCCCTCAGCCGTGACGTCGTGTCGCCGCCGCGACCTGCTCCCGGGTCGAGGCCGCGTCACCGTACGGCGCCAGGGTCTCGGTGCGCACACCGACGACGCGGTCGGCCAACGCGAACGGGTCGACCGGCTTGAACACCACGTCGTTCGCCCCCGCCCACCGCGCCAGCCAACGGTCCTGCTCGCGCGAAGCCAGCACCACCGACGGCGGCGGGGTGGAGCCGGTGAGCTCGGCGCGGGAACGCAGTTCGTAGAGCAGCGCGAAGCCGCCGCGTGGCTGGAGATCGCCGTCGACGACGAGGACGTCGAACGCCGCGTCCCCGGCCAACAGGCGGCGCGCCTCGTCACCCGAGGACGCCTCGACCACCTCGATCGGATCGTCGATGTGCAGCGCCATCGCCGAGACCGCACGGAGCCGTTCGGTGACGTCCTCGGAGACCACGAGTACCCGCACGGGGACCTCCTCGACACGCCGCCCGCTGAGCGGGCACCCTACCGCGCCGCGCGCACGGCCACGGCACGCCCGGCCCGGTGCCGCACGGTGGTGCCGGTCGGGTCCACCGCGAAGACCACGCCGTGACGGTGACGGGTTCGCATGGTCTCCACCCCCCAATGCCTTCCCGAGCCGCCCCGTCACCGGTATCTTGCGGCGAGCACGATCGGCGGGTGGCACCCCACGCTCCAGGCATGGACGCCCGACCACCGCGTGCGGTGGCCACGACCCGGTCCCCGAGGAGCGCGCCGTGACCGAACACGCGACCGCCGACCTCAGCGGCCCGGGCCGGCGCGTGCTCGTACCGGTGGCCAACCCGGCCTCGCTCCCGCCGCTGCTGGGATGCGCCAGGCACCTCGCCGATGTCGACGGCGAGATCACCCTGCTGACGGTGTTGACACCGGCTCTCGACGACGACGAGCGGTGGCGCCGGCGGGCGGACCTCGCGGCCGCCGCCGCGACCACCTCCGGCACCGGAGCCGACGCGGACCAGCGTGTCCACGCCCGCTGCATCGAAGCGCGCAGCGTCTCCCGCGGCGTGCTCCGGGCCGCCGAGGAGCTCGAGGCCACCCTGGTGTTGATGGGGTGGCGGGGTGCCAGCTCGACCAGCGACGTCTTCGGCCGCCTCATCGACGAGATCGTGGGCCGGTCCACCTCGCCGCTGGCGATCCTACGCCCCGGGGTGACGTCGATGACCCGGGTGGTCCTCCCCGTCTCCCCCGACCACCTCCTCCCCGGCGGTGAGCGCGGGCTCCGGTTCGCGGCGGGCCTGGCCTGGCGGCTGCGCCGCTACACCAGCGAAGAGGCGACGGTGCTGCGCACCGGGGCGTTCACCAGCCCGCTCCCCGCCGAGGTGTCCCGTCTCGGTGACCGGGTCCACCACGACTACCGCCGCGTCCACCACGCGGTCGGGGCGTTCACGCGGGCCGGCGACGTCGTCGTCGCCGCCGTCGCCCCGACCGTCTCGGGCCTGCGTGCCGCGACCACCCACCTCGCCTGGTCGACCCCCGAGGCCGGACTCCTCGTCGCGATCGACGGCGGGAGGATCCGGGGCCGCGGCGTCGTCGACGCCGTCGCTGAGGCCGGCAAACCACTCGCCGCGGGCACCCAGCCGCCCGGGGTGCCGCGCGAACGCCGGGTGGCGGTGACGATCCGGCTCCCGGACGCCACCGACGTCCCGCGGGTCGAACGGATCCTCGCCGGGATCGGGCACACCGACCACGTCATGACGTGGTGGCCGCCGAACGACGGCCGCACGCACCTGGGTGCGACGGTGCACGTCTCGGCGGCGACGACGAACGGGGCGATCGCCACCATCGCCGCCGAGCTTCAACACGCCTCGGCGCTGCGGGGGGCGGAGATCTCCTACGACGTCGAAGGCGGTAGCGCCGACGACGCGGTGACCACGCTGTACACCGAGCCGGTCAGCGCCGAGCACCCCGGCGGCCCGGGGTAGCCTCGGCAACCGTCGAAGTGACCGTCGACCGGGGCGCGGCACCCCGTGGCTCCCCCGGCCCGGGCGGTGGTCCGGGCGGTGGCAGGAGTGGTGGCAGGAGCGGTGATGACCGACGACACCCCGGCCCCCCTCGGGGAGGCACGGTTCGTGGACGCGACGGGGCTGACGTGCCCGCAACCGGTCCACGAACTCGCAGCCGCGATCGAGGAGGTCGCGACCGGCGCACGGGTCGTGTTGGCATCCAGCGACCCGACCAGCCGGGTCGACGTCCCCGTGTGGTGTCGGCTGCGACGCCACCGCCTGCACCGCGTCGAAGACCGTGGCGATGCCTGGTGGTTCCACGTCGAACGGCGGTGAGCGGTCCCCGACGGCGGGAGACGCCGTTCGGGGAGACACCGCCGGTCAACCGGTCACGAGGCGGAGCGCCGCGCCGTGTCCCCCGGGGCCCACAGCCGGTTCAGAACGTCGCGCTCTCCCCGCAGGCGCAGGAACCCGAGGAGTTGGGGTTCTCGATCGAGAACCCGGAGGCCTCCAGGGACTCCTTCCAGTCGATCACGGTGCCGCCGAGGTAGGGGCTCGACATCTTGTCGATCCGGAGCGTGATCCCGTGCTGTTCCTCTTCGACGTCCCCGTCGAGCTTGCGGTCGTCGAAGAACAGCGCGTAGCGGAACCCCGCGCACCCGCCGGCCTGCACCGCCACGCGCAGCGCGACGTCTTCCACGTCCGGCTGGTCCGCCAGGAAGCCGCGCACCTTCTCGGCTGCCGCCTCGGTCAGCGTGATCGCACTGTCGGGGGTGGTCTCCGCGATGGTGTCAGCGCTCACGGCGTGCTCCTGCCTTCATCGATGGTTCGACGCCGGCCGCACACGGGCGGGCGTCGAGGAACGGCACGGACAGTGTAGCGGTGTACCCCGGACACGAAACGGGAGGCTCACACCTCCCGCGCGACGGGGTGGACGCCCGCCTCCACCGCCGCCGTCACGTCTCCACCGGACGCCGCCGCATCCACCGTGACGTGCAGGGCCTCCAGGCGCGGAGCCGCGGCCGCGACCAGGTCGGCGACCGTCGGATCGGCAGCCGCCGGCGTCTGACCCGACGGCGTGTCCGCGACCACCAGGACGGCCTCGGCGCGGGCGAGCTCGACGGCGAGGCCGACGACGTCGGCGATCACCGCGGCTCCGGGGGCCAGCTCGGCACCCAGGGCGGCACGCACGCCCAGGGCGAGCCCGCCACCCGCACCGGTGAAGCGTTCGTCGGCGGTACCCGGACCGGCCAGGTCGCGCTCGAGGACGCTGACGGCGTGCCCACGCGCCTCGGCCAACGCCGACCCGTCCCCGCGACGTTCGGCGTCGACGACGTGGGCACAGGTCTCGGCGACGTCGGCGAGGACGACGACGTCGTGCCCCTCCCAGGGACCTTCCCAGCCATCGGTGATCCGCGCCAGTCGGTGCAGGTCCTCACCCCCGATCTTCAGCCCATCCCCGTCGCCGGTGAGCACACGCATCCCGAGCCCGGCCAACGCACCCACCCCGAGGTCACCGACCGCCACCCCGCCCACGCCCAGCAGGAGCCGGCGGGCCCCGTGTCGCCGCGCGGCGTCGAGGAGCTGACCGACGCCGTAGCTCGTCCCCCACCACAGCTGTCCGGCACGGTCTCCCGGCGCGGCCGCCGCCGCGGCGTCGCCGCAGACCTGGGCGGCCTCGAGGACGGCGGTGGCGTCCGGCCGGAGCACCCACGTCACCGTGAGCGGGTGGCCGAACGGGCCGGCGACCTCGGTGTGATGGACCGCGTCCTGGGTCCTGGCCACGGCGTCGACGAGTCCGACGCCGCCGTCGGAGACCGGGCGGCCGATCACCTCGTCGTCGGGCCGGACGGCCCGCCAGGCCTGCACCGCCGCGTCCACGACGGCCGTCGGGGATGACCCGGCGACCGCTTGGCTGACCACGACGATGCGCACGCGTGCCTCCTCGTCGGCCCCGTCGGCTCCCGAGCCAGGCCTCGGCGACACCGGGACCCTACCGCCGGTCCCGGCTGTCCTCCTCGGCCGGCGGCGTCCCTCGCGGGTCACGTCGCAGGAACGGGGGTCGCACGACCTCGGCGTCCTCCGACCGACCCCGCACGTCGACCTGCACGGTGGCTCCCGGTTCGATCCGGGGCGCGAGGCGGGCCAGCGCGATCGGTCGGTTCAACGTCGGGGAGACGGTCCCGGAGGTGACGACCCCGACCTCGTCACCGTCGGCGGTGACGCGCATCCCCTCGCGCACCGGTCGCCTCCCGACCGGGAGCAGGCCGCGGATCACCCGGCGCGGTCCCCGCTCCTTGGCCTCGACCAGGGCGTCACGACCCCGGAACGCGGGGCGGTCGAGCTTCACCGCCCAGCCGACCCCACCTTCGTAGGGGGTGACCTGTCGGGTGAGTTCGTGCCCGTGCAGGGGGAACCCGACCTCCATGCGCAACGTGTCACGGGCACCGAGGCCGCAGGCAGCCGCCCCGGCACCCCGTACCGCGTCCCAGACCTCACCGGCGACGTCCGGGGCGAGGATGAGCTCGGCCCCCGGCTCGCCGGTGTAACCGGTGCGTGCCACCACCGCCGGGGCGCCGGCGACCTCGAGCTCGGTCAGGTGCAGGAACCCGATCGCCGACGCCACGTGGTCGCGACCCGTCAGGCCCTCCAGGACGTCGTCGAGGACCTCGAGGGACCGGGGGCCCTGCACGGCCAGCAGGGCGGTGTCGAAGCTGCGGTCACGTACCTCGGCTCGGCGGTCCGCGGCGGACGCGGTGAGCACACCGAGGACGGCCGCGGTGTTCGCGGCGTTGGGGATCGCCAGCCACCGCCCGGCGTCGACCCGGTAGACGAGGAGGTCGTCGACGACCCCCCCGTCGGGGTCGCAGCACAGCGTGTACTGCGAGGCCCCGTCGACGACCCCGTCGGGGTCGTTGGTGAAGCTCTCGGCGATGACGCCGAGGGCATCGGGACCGGTCACCTCGACGACCCCGAGGTGGGAGACGTCGAACACCCCGACGTCGTCGCGTACGGCCCGGTGTTCGGCGACCACACCGGCGAATCGGATCGGCATGCGCCACCCGGCGAACTCCCCGAGCGTGGCGCCCTCGGCGACGTGTCGTGCCTCGAGCGGCGTGCTCCGCAGACCCGGTGACACTGGCGTCCTCCCCTGTGGCGCGGCGTCGCGTTCAGCGGACCGTACTCGCCGCCCCCCGGGAGATCCTCGGATCCGGCGCTCCGCCCCGCGACCGCCGCAACCCACCCCTGCGACGTCGGGGTCGGTCCGCTAGCTTCCGTCGTCGGACGCGCTCCACCGGCGCCCCGATCCAACCCCGTGGCGCCGCCCGGACCGGGCCGGTGCCACCGTCACCGCCGTACCGGCCCACCCCGCCGGACGGTGTCCCGACGAGGAGGACCACCGTGGCCACCGAGGTCGAGCTTCCCCAGCTGGGCGAGTCCGTCACCGAGGGCGTGATCACCGCCTGGCTCGTCGCCGTCGGCGACGAGGTCACCGTCGACCAGCCCCTCGTCGAGATCTCCACCGACAAGGTCGACACCGAGATCCCCTCCCCGGTCGCCGGCGTCGTCCAGGAACTGCGCGCCGACGTCGACGACACCATCGAGGTCGGCCAGGTCATCGCCGTCATCGGCGAGTCCGCCCCCGCCGACACCGGCAGCGACGACGGCACCGACGACGACGCCGCCGAGACCGACGACCGCGACACCGACACCGACGCGGAGACCGACGACCGCGACACCACCGACACCGACACCGCACCGGCCACCGACGACGACCGTGGGGCGGACACCGCCGCACCGTCGCCCGGGCCCGCCCCGGCGTCGACCGGCGACGGTGAGCCGGTCCTGACCTCCCCACTGGTGCGCAAGCTGCTCCGGGAGGCCGGGATCGACCCGGGCCAGGTGACCGGAACCGGGCTGGGTGGTCGCATCACCCGTGAGGACGCCGAACAGGCGATCGCCAGCGGTGGTCGCGACGCCGCCGGTCAGGCCCCCGCCGCCGGTACCGATGCCGGGAC
>SLDB01000172.1 GCA_007125475.1 Nitriliruptoraceae bacterium
CCTCCGAGACGTCGACGCCGAGGTCCCCCTGGGGGTGTTCACCTGCGTGACGGGAGTGTCGGGGTCGGGGAAGTCCTCCCTGGTCAACGACGTCCTCTCGGCCGCCCTGATGCGGCACCTGTACGCCTCACGGGTCCTCCCGGGGGCGCACCGTCGCATCGAGGGCCTCGACGACGTCGACAAGGCGGTGGTGGTCGACCAGTCGCCGATCGGCCGGACACCGCGGTCCAACCCGGCGACCTACACCGGCGTGTTCGACCACGTCCGCAAGCTCTTCGCCGCGACACCGGAGGCGAAGATCCGCGGGTACCAGCCCGGTCGGTTCTCGTTCAACGTCAAGGGCGGCCGCTGCGAGGCCTGCCGGGGTGACGGGACGCTGCGCATCGAGATGCACTTCCTCCCCGACGTGTTCGTGCCCTGCGAGGTCTGCGCCGGGCGGCGGTACAACCGTGAGACGCTGGAGGTGACCTACAAGAGCCGGTCCATCGCCGACGTCCTCGAGATGACCGTCGAGACGGCGCTGGGGTTCTTCGCCAACATCCCGGCGATCACCGCCCATCTGCAGACCCTCTCCGACGTCGGACTCGGGTACGTGCGTCTGGGCCAGCCGGCGACCACCCTTTCGGGCGGCGAGGCGCAGCGGGTCAAGCTCGCCAGCGAGCTGCGGAAGCGGGCCACCGGCCGGACCGTCTACATCCTCGACGAGCCGACCACCGGGTTGCACTTCGACGACGTGCGCAGGCTGCTGGAGGTGTTGCACCGCCTCGTCGAGAAGGGGAACACGGTGATCGTGATCGAGCACAACCTCGACGTGATCAAGACCGCCGACCACGTCCTGGACCTCGGACCCGAAGGCGGGGACGGCGGGGGCGAGGTCGTGGCCGCCGGCACCCCCGAGGAGGTCGCCGCCGCCCCCCGCAGCTACACGGGGAAGTTCCTCCGTGACGTCCTGACCTGACGGCGGTCCCCGCCGGCAGGGGGTGCGGCGCCGTCATCGCTCCTCTTCGGACACGTCCCGGTCCTCCGGTCGGTACTCCCGGTCGACGTCCATGCCCAGTTCCGAGATCGGGTACCGGGGGGTGGCGCTGGCCGGGTCCGTCGCCGCCTGGGGCCGGGGCCGAGGTTGGCGCCGACGACGGTCGGAGGACGTCTCGTGGGTGAGGACGGCGTGGCCGTCCGCGGAGCCGCCGACGTCGAGGAGCTGGGCCGGCATCCGGATCCCGTTGGCCAGGAGCGCCGGCTTCAGCCGTTCGCGGAGCTGTCGGATCACCTGCCAGTTCCGCAACGGCCGGGTCGGGATCACCACGCGGATCTGCAGGCCGTCGGGTCCGAAGTGCTGCACCCCCCAGATCTCCGGCGGCCCGATCACGTCGTTCCGCCAGTCGGGGTCCAGGGTGAGCTGTTCGGCGACCTCCCAGATCACGATCCGTGCGGTGGGGATGTCGGTCTCCAGCGCCAGCGGTACGTCGAAGGTGGCGCGTGCCCAGCCCTGGGAGAGGTTGCCGACGCGCTGCAGGTAACCGTTGAGGACGTGGTGCACGGTGCCGTTGATGTCGCGCACCGCGGTCGAGCGCAGGCCGACGCGTTCGACCTCACCGATCTGCCCGTCCACCTCGACCCAGTCGCCGACGCCGTACTGGTCCTCGATCAGCATCGCGATCCCGGCGATGACGTCGCGGACCAACTGCTGGGCACCGAACCCCAGGATCACACCGGCCAGCCCCGCACCGGTGATCAGCGGGCCCAGCGGGACGTTCAGCTGCGCCAGGACCACGATCACCGCGGTGAGCCAGATCACCACCGCGACGACCCCGCGCATCACCCCGGTGATCGCGTGCAGCCGTTGGAAGCGACGGGTGCGGAACCGCTGGGTGTCGCTGATCGCCCCACGATGTGCGGCACGATCGAGCCGCTCCTCGATCCGGGCCTCCATCCGCACGGCGAAACGGGTGACGAGCCGGCGGCTGAGCCGCGACAGTGTGAACGCGACCACGATGATGAGCAGGATGCTCGTGCCGACCTCGGCGAACCGGGCGAACCAGGCGAGGACCTCGTTGCCGGTGCGGTCGTACACCAGGTTGCACAGCCAACGGTCACCGCCCTCACCACAGACGTCGGCGGCGGTCTGTGCCAGGACCTGTTGCATCACGTCGTCCTCGGTGTGGCTCGTACCTGCAGCCGGCGGGTGCACCCGCGGGTTCCGCGCCGTGCTCGTCGCGAGCCTACGTGCCGCCCCGGTGGAGGTCCTTCGCCGCCGAGTACCCTGGCGGTGTGCAGAACCCCGCGCTCGCCTTCCGCCCGGATCCCGGCGCCATCCCGACGTCGCCGGGGTGCTACCAGTTCCGTGACCGCGACGGCCGGGTGCTGTACGTCGGGAAGGCGAAGTCGCTGCGCTCCCGACTGGCGAGCTACTTCGCGGCGTGGTCGACGATCCCGGCGCGCACCCGGGCGATGCTCGCGTCGGCCGCCAGCGTCGACTGGATCGTGGTCGACACCGAGGTGGAGGCGCTGCACCTGGAGTACACGCTGATCCAGCGGCACCGGCCCCGCTACAACGTGCAGTACCGCGACGACAAGTCCTACCCGTACCTGGTGCTCACCACCTCCGAGGAGGTGCCGCGGGCCCGCGTGTCCCGCTCGCCGGTCCGGCGCGCCGACCGGCGCTTCGGGCCGTACGCCCACGCGCAGGCGATCCGCGAGACCCTCGACCTGCTGCTGCGGGTCTTCCCGGTGCGGACGTGTTCGACAGGGGTGTATCAGCGTGCCGAGCGCACCGGCCGGCCCTGCCTCCTCTTCCACATCGACCGGTGTGCCGCCCCGTGCACCGGCGAGGTCTCGGTCGACGGGCACCGCGAACTCGTCGACGGCCTCGCCGCGTTCCTCGACGGCGACACCGCCCCGGTCCTCGAACGGCTGGAACGCGAGATGGCCGAGGCCTCCGACCAGCTGCGTTTCGAGTCGGCGGCCCGGCTGCGCGACCAGCTCGCCGCCGCCCGCACCGCGACCGCGAAGCAGGAGGTGGTCACCGACGGCGGCGAGGACCTCGACGCCATCGCGGTGCACGAGGACGAGCTCGAGGCCGCGGTGCAGGCGTTCTTCGTGCGACGGGGCCGCCTGGTGGGGCGGAAGGGGTGGACCGTCGACAAGGTCGAGCCGCTGAGCACCGCGGGGCTGCTGACGTCGTTCGTCCTCCAGCTGTACGCCGAGCGCCCCGACGAGGTCCCGCCGCAGATCCTCGTCCCCGAGCTCCCCGACGACGCCGAGGTCCTCGAGGAGTTGTTGGCCGAGCAGCGCCGCCGGACCCGGCGAGGCTCCCGCGGACGCCCGATCGGCCGGGTGCGGTTCACCGTCCCGCGCCGCGGGGCGAAGCGGCGGTTCCTCGACACCGTCGAGGGCAACGCCCGTGAGGCGTTCCAGCGCGGCCGACTCCGGCGTGCCAGCGACTTCGAGTCGCGGTCCCGGGCGCTGCGCGAGCTCCAGGAGCACCTGTCGATGCCCGACGCCCCGCTGCGGATCGAGTGCTACGACATCTCGCACCTCGGGGGGAACGACGTCGTCGGCTCGATGGTGGTGTTCGAGGACGGCCTGCCCCGCAACGCCGCCTACCGGCGGTTCAAGCTCACGGTCGACACCAACGACGACTTCGCCGCGATGCGGGAGGTGATCTCCCGCCGGTTCCGTCGGCTGGTCGAGGAGCGAAGCCGCCCGCTGGCCGATGACGACGGCGCGCCGCGGAGTTTCGCGTACCCCCCCAACCTCGTGGTGATCGACGGCGGCGTGGGGCAGTTGAACGCGGCCCTGGCCGGTGCCGAGGGGCTCGGGGCCGAGGACGTCACGTTCGTCGGGTTGGCGAAGCGTTTCGAGGAGGTGTGGCTGGCCGGCCGTTCGACACCGGTCGTGCTCCCGCGCGGCAGCGACGCCCTGTACCTGCTGCAGCGGGTCCGCGACGAGGCGCACCGTTTCGCGGTGCGCTACCAGCGCTCCCGGCGCCGCGGCGCGGTGACCTCCTCGGCGCTGGACGAGGTCCCCGGGATCGGACCGGCGCGGCGGCGGGCACTGCTGTCGACGTTCGGTTCCGTCGACGCGGTCCGGGCCGCCGACGTCGACGACGTCGCCGCCGTGCGGGGCTTCTCCCGTACGCTCGCCCGACAGGTCAAGGACCACCTCGACGGTGGGCGCGGTGGGTCGGCCGACGGGGTCTCGCGGGACGGTGAGCCGGTGCACGATCAGGCGGCGACAGGTGGCAGCGCGTGAACGATGCAGGTGCGACGCCTCCGCCGGCTGGCGACGGCGGGACCACGGACGACCCGTCGGCGGCCAGGGGTGGACCCCCGGTGCCGGTGCGCCCCCGGATCATCGTGATCACCGGCCTGTCCGGGGCCGGACGCTCGACGGTGTCGAACGTCCTCGAGGACCTCGGCTGGTTCGTGATCGACAACCTCCCGCCGACGCTGATCACCCGGGTCGCCGACCTGGCGTTCGCCGAGGGTTCGTCGGTGACGAAGCTCGGCCTCGTCGCCGACAGCCGCGGGCGGGAGTTCTTCGGCGAACTCGTCGACACCATCGAGCAGCTTCGCCGGGGTGACGCCGACGTCCACGTGGTGTTCCTCGACGCCGACGAGGACGCCCTGGTGCGGCGCTTCGAGGAGACGCGGCGTCGTCACCCCGCCGCCACCGACCGTGGGGTGCTCGCCGGGATCCGCGGCGAGCGCGAACAACTCGCCGAGCTGCGGGGCCTGGCCGACGTGATCATCGACACCTCCGACCTCAACGTCCACGAGCTCCGCGACCGCATCGTCGGGCTCGTCGACGACCCGGGTTCGGCGCGGCTACGTGTGGAGGTGGTGTCGTTCGGGTTCAAGCACGGCATCCCGCGCGACGCCGACCTGTTGTTCGACGTGCGGTTCCTCCCCAACCCCCACTGGGTCGACGAACTGCGCCCCTACAGCGGCAGGGACGCCCCGGTGCGTGAGTACGTGCTGTCCCAACCGGCGACGGGGCCGTTCGTCGCGGCGTTGCGCCAACTCCTCGACGTCGTGGTGCCCGGGTACGTCCGCGAGGGGAAGCGCTACCTCACGATCGCGATCGGGTGCACCGGCGGCCGCCACCGGTCCGTGACGATCGGTGAGGACCTCGCGGCCTACCTGCGGGAGACGTTCGCCCTCCCGGTGAACGTCCAACACCGGGACCTGGGGTCCGAGTGACCGCGACGGACGGTCCCCCCCGGCGCGCCGTCGTGATCGGTGGCGGTCACGGCATCGCCCGCAGCCTCGCGGCGTTGCGCCGTGTCGTCGAGGAGATCACCGCGGTCGTCACCGTCGCCGACGACGGCGGCTCGTCGGGTCGTCTCCGGCGTGACCTCGATGTCCTGCCCCCCGGTGACCTGAGGATGGCGCTGACCGCACTCGCCGACACCGGGGACCTCGCCGAGATCCTGCGGTACCGCTTCCCGCACGGTGAGCTCGCCGGGCACAGCCTCGGCAACCTCGTCCTCGTGGCGATGCAGGACCTCTCCGAGGGCGACGTCGTCACCGCACTCGACCGCCTGGCCCGTCTGCTGGGGGTGCCGGGGCGGGTCCTGCCGTGCACGACCGAGCCGGTCACCCTGCGTGCGGCGACGCCCGACGGCGAGGTCCGCGGTCAGGCCTCGGTCGCGGCGACCCCGCGCCTGGAGCGCGTGTGGCTGCACCCGGCCGCGCCGGCGGCGACCCCGGCGGTGCC
>SLDB01000071.1 GCA_007125475.1 Nitriliruptoraceae bacterium
CGGGTGACCTCCGACGTCGACCACGCCGGCGGCCACGGCGACACCGAGGCCGGTACCGGTACCGACACCGACGGCCCCGCCGCCGGCCCCGGGGCGGCCTCGTTCACCACGACCGAGGTCACCGGTGGGGTCACGCCGGTCGCCGACCCGGCGCGGGTCGCGATCCCGCGTGTCGGGATCGACACCCCGGTCGACCGGGTGGGACGGGAACCCGACGGGGCGATGGAGATCCCCCCGGACGTCCAACGTGCCGGCTGGTTCGCCCCCGGTGGGGTGCGACCGGGCGACGAGGGCACGGCCGTGATCGCCGGTCACGTCGACTCCCGGACCCAGGGACGGGGGGCGTTCTCCACGCTCACGTCCCTGCAGGTCGGCGACGAGATCGAGGTCACCGACGACGATGGTGAGGCGACGGCGTGGCGGGTCACCGCCCGTACCTCGTACGGCAAGGCGGAGATCCCGCTGGCCGAGATCTTCACCCGCACCGGTCCGCCGCGGCTGGCGCTGATCACCTGTGGCGGGGCGTTCGACGCCGCGACGCGTTCCTACGAGGAGAACGTCGTGGTGATCGCCGAACCGGTGTAGCCCCCGCCTCGAGGCGCCGTCGGCCGCTGACGAAGCTCGTTTGCAGGAGCGCGTGTCGGATAGGTTCGCGACCTCGGGAGGGTTGGCAGAGCGGACGATTGCAGCGGTCTTGAAAACCGCCGTACCCCTCGCGGGTACCGGGGGTTCGAATCCCCCACCCTCCGCTGGTGTGCACTGGTGTGCACACGACTCCGCCCCCCGGGGCGCCTCACCGTCGCCACCGTGGAAACGACACGCCCCCCGGGCCGGAACGCGGCGACGATCGCGGCGCCGTTCGCGGCGCCAGGGACGATGGCCGGGTCGGTGCCGGCGGTAGGCTGAGCGTGGCCGACACCGGGCTCGGCGGCGGGATTCGGGGATGATGCGAGCATGGCGGGCGTCATACCTGGATCGGGGTGACACCACGTCGGTGCGTCTGATGCCGTCCGGGCTCGCCTGGTCCACCGCGTTCCTCGCCGCCGTGGTAACCGCCGGGGTCGTCGTCGGGGTGATCGTGGCCGGTCACGCCGACCGGCCCGTCTCGCTCGCGATGCTGGCGGTGGCGGTCGGCTTCGGGCTGTCCTCGCTGCCCTCGGCGCGGACGCGTCGATTCACCGTGTCCCTGCTGGTGGTCTCCCTGGCCGTCTGGCTGATCTGGGCGGGGACCTCGCCGGCGTCGACCGCGTTCGTCGTGGCGTTCGTCCTCGCCGTGGTGTGGATCGGTGAGCTCGCGACGTCGCTGTCCACCGGGTTCCGGGACTCCGAGGTCTCGGCACGACACACCATCGAGCGACGCGCCGAGTTGCTGGACGGCGTGCGTCACCTCGCCGGCTCGTCACCGAGGGAGGCGGCGCGGCACGTCGCCGGGGTGCTGCGGGAGCTCGGTCTCGACGACGCCGAGGTCGCCGCCCGGACGCGTGACGGGGAGTTTGAGTTCCTCGGTGTCGCCGCGGGGCCGATCGACGAGCCGGACGCCGGTCGCCTCGCAGCGGCGGCGCTGTCGCGTGACGGGTCGGTGGAGGGCTTCGCGGACGGTGGCGAGTGCGTCCTCGCCGCTCCCCTCGTCGTCGATGGGGAATCCTACGGGGCGCTGATGGCGGTGACCCGCCGCGGCACCGCGCCGACCGCCGCCGACACCGAGGCCGTCGAGGTGCTGGCCAGCCACCTGGCGGCGACCGTCTCCGCGCACCGGCGCGCCCAGCGGCAGCAGCAGCTCCTCGACCGTCTCGTGCACCTCGAACGGATGCGCTCGGGCCTGGTGGCCACGGTGTCCTCGCAGATCCGGGATCCGTTGACGGTCGTCTCCGGGATCGCCCAGTTCCTCGAGTCCCAGGGGGCGCAGGTCAGCCAAGAGGAACGACGACGCTTCCTCGACCGCTTCGCCGAACAGAGCAGCCGGTTGCAGGTGATGCTGGAGCAGATCCTCGACGTCGCCGAGCTGCGCTCGCGGGGCAGCGATCCGGCGCTGATCTCGGTCGACGCGGTCGAGCTCCTCGCCCCGGTCCTGCTCCGCGACGGCGTGCGGTGTGTCCCCGCGATGCGGACGGCGCTGGCCGGTCGGATCGTGCACGCCGACCCGTCCATGGTCCGCCCAGGCCTGGAACTCCTCACCGACGTCACCGCCGGCGGTATCGGGGTGGGGATCGTCCAACACCCCTCCGAGGTGGAGCTGCGCCTGCCGCAGAAGCACACCGGCCAGGCGGCGTCGCTCGCCTCCTCGCTCGGTTCGCAGCTCATCGTGGCCGGTGGCGGTCGGGTCACCACCAACGGCGCCGTGGTGGTGGTGTGGCTGCGGGACGCCCCGTCGGAGGCGGAGGCGTGACCAACCCGACCTCACCAGCAGCGGTGCGCGACGACGTCGCCACCATGCTCCTCGGGCGCCGGCGGATCCGGATCGCGATCCTGCTGCCTGTGGTGGCCGGGCTGTCGTACGTGGTGGTCGTCGGCGACGTCGTGAACGTCCCCGTCGTCGTGGGAACCGCGGCCCTGTTCGTCGTGCTCGCGGGGATCGGTGCGTTGAGCCGGTTCCCCGGCGACCCCGCCACCGACGTGGGTGCCGGTCGGCTCGGGACCGCGTGGCAGGCCTCCGCGGTGATCGCCGGTGTCGGGGCGACGATCCCGTTCTTCCACGCCGTCGAGATCGACGTGGAGGTCATGGCCGGGGTGTACGGGATCGCCCTCGTGCTCGGCACGTTCGTCTTCATGTCGCGGCTGCGTTGGTGGCTGCAGGCATGGATCGTGACGGTGTGGTTCGTGGTGCTGGCGATGCACGGTGTCAGCGACCCGGTCGTGCTGTCGGCCCACGCCGCCGGCGCCGCCCTCCTGCTCACCGTCGCCGTGCTGCAGTCGCGACGACTGGAGGGTGCGGTGGGCGAGGCGCGGCGGGCCCGGCAGCTGGCCGAACAGCGCGCGAGCCTGCTGGCCTCGCTGCTGCGGACCAACACTCTGCACCCGCAGGCGGTCCTCGACGCGACCGCACGCGGGCTGGTCGACGTCGGTTTCGACGGGTCGGCGATCCGGGCGTTGGACCACGACGCCCGACTGGCCCGGCTGGTCGCCGGTGTCGCCCCGCCCGACGGCCACCTCGTCGAGGAGATCCCGTTCGACGAGAGCACCTTCGACGACGTGATCGCCGACCGCCGGCCGGTCCGCCTCCCGGTGGCCGAGCGGATGCGCATGTTCCCGGAGAATCGGCGGTACCACGACGTCGTCGTGATGCCGTTGTCCAGCGTGGACGGTGAGGTACGGGCGACCGTCTCGGCGGCGATGCTCGACACCGAGATCGACGAAGCCCAACTCGAAGCGGCGTGGCTGCTGGCCGGCCAGGCCGGCCAGGCCTTCACCCGTGCCCGCAGCTACGCCGACGACGAACGCATCGTCGCCGAGTTGCAACGCCTCGAGCTGCGCACCCGCGAGTTCGTCACCGACATCTCGCACCAGTTGCGGACGCCGCTGACGGTGGTGCGTGGCCTGGGCACGACGTTGCGCGACCGGTGGGACGAGCTCGACCCCGACGAGGCGGAGGAGCTCGTCACCCGGATGCGACAGAGCGCCGACCGGCTCGTCGAGGTGGTGCGGTCGCTGTCGGGGCCGGCGGCGTTCGCCGTGGGGCCGATCGAACTCGATCTCGGGTCGCTGCCGCTGCGTCGCGGGATCGAGGAGCGCGTCGTCGGGCGCGGCGGCGACGCTGGTGACGGGTCGATCAGGATCGTCGTCCACGTCGCCGCCGACGTCGAGGTCCGTGTCGACCGCGTCCTGTTCGGCTACCTCGTCGACGAGGTGATCGCCCACGTCGCAGGATCACGGCCGACCGGCACCGACGTGGAGGTGACCGCGCGACTCGACGGTGACCGGATCTCGGTGGCGTTCACCGACGCCGGGGAGGTCGACGGCGACGAGGGCGATGCCGAGGATGCGGTGAGCGGGCCGGACGCGGGCCTCGGACTCTCGCTGGCCCAGGAGATCGTGCGGGCACACGGCGGTCGGATGGTCGTCGCGGCTGGTGAGGTGCGGTTCGACGTCCCGGCGGCGTGAGCCGGGGTGCGGCCACGTCGGTGCCACCGGGTGACGCGGCCGGGTCAACGCCGCCGGGTCACCGCCGTCGGGTCTCGGCGGCGATCTCGGCGTTCAGTTGCGCGCCGAGGAGGACGGCGAACCCGGTGAGCCAGAACCAGATCAGCACGACGATCGGGCCGGCCAGCGGCCCGTAGGCGCTCTCGGTCCCGGTGATGTAGGCGCCGTACAGCCGTAGCCCCGCGCTGCCGGCGAGCCACACGCCGGTGGCGGTGATCGCCCCGGGGAGCTCGTCCCGCCACCGGGTGCGCTGGGGGACGCCGAGGTGGTAGAGCGCGGCGATGGCCATCGTCGCCGCCACCAGGACTCCGGGCCAGTACAGGGCCTGCCACAGGTCGACCAGCCACCGTAGGTCGATGGTGACCACCCCCTGAAGCTGCTCGGCGAACCCGGGGCCGGCGACCAGCAGTGGGGCCAGCACGGCTCCGACGATGAGGGCCCCGATGGTGATCGCGAACCCCAACAGGCGGTCCTTCCAGCCGGAGCGTGGCTCGGCCCGGGTGGCGACGAGGGCGATCGCGGTCAGCGCCGCCTTCACCGCCCGGGAGGCGGTCCACACCGCGGCGACGAACGCCGAGGAGATCACCCCGAACCCGGTGTCCTCGATGAGCCGGCGCAGCAGCGGCTCGACGACGTTGTCGATCGCCTGTGTGGTCAACGCGACACGGCTGACCTCGACGGCGCGTTGGACGAGTTGGGCCTCCCAGTCGCTCCCGGTGGCGGCGACGAGGCCGAGGATCGCGATCACCGACACCGCCAGGGAGGGAAGCGACAGCAGCACCCAGAACGCGATCTCGGCGGCGAGGCCCGGCAGGCGGTTCCGCGTCGCGCCGAAGGCGGTCCGCAGCAGCACCAGCACCGGGCGCCGCAGGGGCGCCGGGGCCCGCTGCACGACGGTCTTTGCCAGGGGGTTCACCGTGGCAGCGTACGCGTCGTCGGCCATGGGTAGTGGCTGCTACGCTCCCGGCGCCGTTCCACGGCGAACAACGCGGAACGCGCGCCTGGAGGCTTCGCCTAGTCTGGTCTATGGCGCGGGATTGCTAATCCCGTTGGGTCCTTGAGGCCCTCGAGGGTTCAAATCCCTCAGCCTCCGCGGAACAACGCACGACCTGCGCTGGTAGCTCAGTCCGGATAGAGCACCTGACTACGGATCAGGCGGCCGGGGGTTCGAATCCCTCCCAGCGCGCAGACGGCCCGCTACGACCCTGTAGCGGGCCGAATTCGTGAGAATCGCCGGTCACGACGGCGGCAATTTTGAGCACATTGCGCGGACGGTCGTCGCCACTCTCAATGGCCGTAGTTGCGCTCAGTTCGCCTGGATTCGCGACAATTCGCTCAGTTCGCGTAAGGACACCTGACTCCTGGGCAGGGCCGCCGATTTGGGCATGCGTTCGATGCCCTGACAAACCCTTTGGTTGCTCTTCGTTCGTCGGCGGTCTCGATCGCGACGTCGTGACCGGTGACCCCGCGGGTCCCGCCGCTGCTCGTTGGCGACACAGGCCGCGGTGTCCACCCCGAGTCGGACACGATGGCCGTCCCGGGAGGAGTGGTGGCGGAGGAGCGCGCGGGCAGC
>SLDB01000160.1 GCA_007125475.1 Nitriliruptoraceae bacterium
ACCCCGCCCGGTTCGTGCAGCGCCTCGAACACGGTGACGTCGCAGCCGGCCTTGGCCATGTCGGCCGCGCACGCCATCCCGGCCGGGCCGGATCCGATGACGCCGACCCGGAAGCCGGTGGGCTCGGCGTACGGGACGTGCTGCCAGCCCTCCGCCAGGGCGCGGTCGCCGACCCAGCGCTCGAGGCGGCCGATGGCCACCGGCTCCAGGGTCTCGCCCACGGGGCAGACCAGCTCGCACTGGGCCTCCTGGGGGCACACGCGTCCACAGATGGCGGGCAACAGGTTCGCATCGGTGATGACGTCGTAGGCGCCGCGCACGTCACCGGCGCCGATGCGTTCGATGAAGGCAGGGATGTCAATCGCAACGGGGCATGCCGGCACGCACACGGCCGCTGGACACAACAGGCACCGATCGGATTCGTGCAGCGCCTGCTCGGGCGCGAACCCGAGCGCCACCTCACGGAAATTGTGGACACGCTCCTCCGCCGGTTGCGCCGGCATCGGCGCGCGCTCCTGCGGGATGGTCCGGATCGTCCTCCTGCTCATCCCGACCTCCCTTCGGCCCCGCGGGCGGGCCATTGATCTGCTCAGGTTGCGGTTGCTCCCATGTGTGTGCGCGACCACACGTCGAGGGCCTGCTTCTCCTCGGCGACGAACCGACGCTGCCGCGACATCAGATCGGCGAAGTCGACGCGGTGGCCGTCGAACTCGGGACCGTCCACACAGGCGAAGCGGGTCTCGTCGCCGACTCGAACCCGGCAGCCACCGCACATACCGGTGCCGTCCACCATGATCGGGTTGAGGCTCACCACGGTGCGGATGCCGTGGGGGCGGGTCGCCTCGGCGCAGGCGCGCATCATGACCGGGGGCCCGATCGCGATGACCCGGTCGACATCGTCGTGCGCCGCGATCGCCTGCTCGAGTCCGAGGGTCACCAGCCCCTTGATGCCCGCTGAGCCGTCGTCGGTGCAGATGATGAGCTCGTCGCAAGCGCTTCGGAACTTGTCCTCCCAGAAGACGAGCTCGCGGCTGCGGAAACCGACGACGCCAATCACGTATGCGCCGCGCTCCTTGAGCGCGCGGGCCTGCGGATAGACCGGAGCGACGCCCAGGCCGCCGCCGACACACACGACCTTCGTGGCGCCGCGAAAGTCCGCGGGGCGGCCCAGGGGCCCGACGACGGCGTACAGCTCGGCGCCGGCCTGGCAGTGCTGTCGCATCTCCCGGGTGGTCTTCCCGACGGCCTGGACGACGACCGTCACGGTGCCGCCATCGCGGTCGAAGTCCGCGATCGTCAGCGGGACCCGCTCCCCGTGGCCGTGGGAGAGGACCAGGACGAACTGGCCCGGTTCGGCGGCCTGCGCGAGCCGCGGGTGGTGGATCTCCAGGAGGAACGTGACGTCGGAGAAGTCCTCCCGTCGCGTGACCTGGAACGGACTCGGTGTTGCTTCGGCGCGGTACCTGCGGTCGTGCCGCTCGCGCGCGGCCGCGATCTCGTCACGCAGTTCCGGCACGATGACGTCACGGGCGATCCGTGCCTCTTCGAGGTCGCTCGTATGCAGGGAGCGACGCAGGTCATAGCCGAGCTCGCACCGCAATGTCGGCGGCACGGCGATCTTGACCCACCAGACGTCTCCCCGTCGGAACAGGTACCGGGTATCCATCGCAGCCCGCTTCCCAGGCGTGGTCACCGTGGTTGCCATGCGTCGCAACCGTCCCTGACCACTCCTACGGTTATGTACCTCAGGCCGCCCGCTCGCCAGGGTCCTTCGGCCCCCCTCGCGCGCGTTTGCACAGGTACCCAAGCGGCGTCGCCGATCGAGGTTGCGGGCCTTCATCGCCCCGACAGCAATGCAACCGCCAGCTGCCTGCACCGCACGGCCTGCAGGGCCTCGTCGGCCCCGACGACATCACCCAGGGCCTGGGCATGGTCGTGCATGATGGCCGCGGGCACCTGCAGAACAGGCACCCTGGCACCGAACATTTCCGGCTGGGGGGAGAACGGCGGGAAGCCCCCACGGACCATCCTGCGGCCGCTCCGAGCAGCCAACAGGCCGAGTGGTATCGCCGCCGTGACCACCATCGAAGCCAAGGCCCGCCCCCCCGACGCCCCGGTCGATGCCCCACACCCCCTGTCGGCTCCTCCCGAACGATCGCCGCTAGGGTGGCACGCACGGCCCCGCGTCCCCGACCACGGAGAGGGCAGAGTCGTGCCAGGCGCGAGTGCGGCCCGGTCGGCGTCGGGCGCCCGGAGCCGTCCGTGAGGCGAGTCCTGCTGCTGTACGGCGGCCGATCCGCCGAGCATGCGATCTCGTGCCTGTCGGCGCGTTCGGTGGTGGACGTCGTCGATCCGAGCCGTTACGACGTGGTCACCGTCGGGATCACCCGAGGTGGGCGGTGGACGCGTACCGACGGGGTGGCCCCAGCCACGTCGGACCGCCGACTCCCCGAAGTCGCGGACGACGGCCCGACGGTCGCCCTGGTGGGCACGCGATCGGGGCCGCGACTGGTGGAGTTCGACGCCGACGACGCGGAGATCACCTCGCAGCACGCGGTCGACGTGGCGTTCCCCCTGCTGCACGGTCCGTGGGGTGAGGACGGGACCGTGCAGGGGTTGCTGGCCACCGTCGGTGTCCCCTACGTGGGCGCGGACGTCACCGCGTCCTCGATCGGGGTGGACAAGGCGGCGATGAAGGCGAGTTTCACCGCTCGGGGGCTGCCGCAGCTGGCCTACCAGTCGGTGCACCGGCGGCGCTGGGAGGCCGACGAGGCCGGTGTCCGGGCTGACCTGGCCGCCATCCCGCTGCCGTGGTTCGTCAAGCCCGCCCGACAGGGATCCTCGATCGGGATCACCAAGGTCCGGGAGCCCGGGGAGTTGTCGGCGGCGATGCACGCCGCGTTCGACCACGGCGTGGTCGCCGTGGTCGAGGAAGGTCTGGAAGGGGCACGCGAGATCGAGGTGGGGGTCCTCGGTGACGGCGAGGTTCAGGTGACCCGCCCCGGCGAGATCCTGCCGACGCACGAGTTCTACGACTTCGAGGCGAAGTACCTCGACACCTCCGAGCTGGTGATCCCCGCCGACGTCGATGCCTGGGTCGTCGCGGAGACCGACCGGCTGGCACGGATCGCCTACCAGGCGATCGGGTGCCGGGGTCTGGCACGGGTCGACTTCTTCCTGCGTGGTGACGAGCTGGTGGTGAACGAGATCAACACCATCCCCGGTTTCACCCCCGCCTCGATGTTCCCGCAGCTGTGGGCCGCCGAGGGGTTGCCGTACGCCGGCCTCGTCGATCGCCTCCTCACCGATGCGCGCGTATAGCGCACGCAGCGTGCGGTGTCAACATCGTTGCTCCCGTCGAACAGGGGTGTGCGGGGATCCGCCCCCTGCTCGGTCGGATCGTTATCATTGGGGGTGCAGCGAGCGGAGCCCGCGACCGTGGACGCGGTCACCAGCGGGTGCCCTTCGTTCCTGCGCTGTCCGCGACGCGGAGGGAGGTGATCCGCAGGCCGCCGAGGGCTACCGAACCTGCCCTCGCCCCGCGTCACCTCGTATCCCTGCGTGCAGGTGCCTGCTCGACGAGCGTCGGGCCCGGCGGCGATCCACCGCCGCGCCGTGCGCCAACGAGGTCCCGGAGTGTTGAGGCCTGAAGGTATGCACACCGACGACACATCTGGGGCCGCCACCCTGCGCGCACCCCGGGCCGAGGACGGATCCGCGATCTGGCGGCTCGTGCGCGACGGGGGGTCGCTCGACCTCAACTCCCCGTACCTGTACCTGCTGATCTGCACCGACTTCGCCGCGACGTCGATCGTCGCCGCCGACGCCGATGACGCACCCGTGGGGTTCGTCGCCGCCTACCGGCCGCCGGCGGATCCGAAGGCGGCGTTCGTCTGGCAGGTCGGTGTCGCGTCCGCCGCCCGCGGTCAGGGTCTGGCCAAACGCCTCATCAAGGGGATGCTCGCACGGGACGCCAATCGTGACGCCACCGAGCTGACGGCCACCGTGACGCCGTCGAACCAGGCCTCGATGGCACTGTTCCACGGGGTGGCCCGGGACCTCGGAGCGCAGGTCACCGAACGTGAGCGGTTCGCTGCGTCGCTGTTCCCCGAAGGGCACGAAGCCGAGCGGGAGCTGCGGATCGGCCCCCTGCCCGAACGCGCGGACCCCGAGGTCCCGTAGGTCGACGACCTGCACGTCCGCCCGACGGCGCTCGACCGACCATCCTCCGGAACCCCGGTGGCGGACACCCCGCCCACCGACGCACCGGCCCGCCCCCGCCGATCACCGCTGACTGACCAGGCACCACCGAGTGCTGCGGCGTCCCCCACCGACATCCCCGACGACATCGCCCCACCGGCGTCCACCCACCGACGCCTCGACAGGAGCAGCGACATGACGATCAAGACCCCAGAGACCATCGAGCGCCTCGAGTCCGAGGTCCGCGCCTACTGCCGGGTGTGGCCCGCGACGTTCGCCTCGGCCCGCGGCAGCCACATCTGGGACGTCGACGGCAACGACTACCTCGACTTCTTCAGCGGCGCCGGCGCGCTCAACTACGGCCACAACGACCCCGACATGAAGGCCGCCCTGCTGGATCACCTCGACGGTGACGGCATCGTGCACAGCCTCGACACCACGACCGTGGCGAAGCTGCGCTTCCTCGAGAAGTTCGACGAGGTGATCCTCAAGCCACGCGGCCTGGACCACAAGATCATGTTCCCCGGCCCGACGGGGACGAACGCGGTCGAGGCGGCGATGAAGCTCGCCCGGAAGTTCACCGGGCGTGAGCAGGTCGTCGGGTTCACCAACGCCTTCCACGGGATGACGATCGGTTCGCTGGCGGTGTCGGGGAACGAGGCGAAGCGCCTCGGCGCCGGGATCGCGCTCACCTCGGGGACCTCGATGCCCTACGACGGCTACTTCGGCGAGGGGGTCGACACCATCGAGTACCTCGATGCCCTGCTCACGGACACGGGGAGCGGCTTCGAGAAACCGGCCGCCGTGATCGTCGAGACGGTGCAGGCCGAAGGCGGGTTGAACACCGCCAGCAACGAGTGGCTGCGCCGGCTGCGTGAGCTGTGCGACCGTCACGACCTGCTGATGATCCTCGACGACATCCAGGCCGGCTGCGGGCGGACCGGGAAGTTCTTCAGCTTCGAGGACGCCGGGATCAAGCCCGACATCATCACGCTGTCGAAGTCCCTGTCCGGGTTCGGGCTGCCGTTCGCGATCATCACCCTGCGACGCGACCTCGACGTCTTCGACCCGGGGGAGCACAACGCCACCTTCCGTGGCCACAACCTCGCGCTCGCGACGGCCACCGAGGCGCTGCGTCGGTGGGAGGACACCGAGCTCGAGGAGGCCGTCGCCCGGAATGCCGAGATCATCGCCGAGACCCTGGACTCCCTCGTCGAACGGTTCCCCGACCACGTCCTGGAACGCCGTGGGCGCGGGATGCTGCAGGGGATCGAGTGCGTCGAGGGGATCGCACCGGCCACCGCGAAGAAGGCGTTCGAGTTCGGGCTCATCATCGAGACCGCCGGACCCAGCGACGAGGTCCTCAAGCTCCTCCCGGCCCTGACGATCAGCGAGGAAGAGCTCGTCGAGGGGTTGTCGATGATGGAGAAGGCCCTGGCCTCCGTGATCGGGGTCGACAGCGCCGCCGGGGTCTGACCAGCCCGGGACGCCA
>SLDB01000032.1 GCA_007125475.1 Nitriliruptoraceae bacterium
CCGGTGAGGAGCCAGCGATGACGTCGACGACACCGTTGGGAACGGACGGCTACCCGGCGGGGTGGCGTCGCCCGGTGTTCATCGGCGGCACCGGGCGGAGCGGCACGTGGGCGTTGGGCCGTCTGCTCGGCACCGCGCCCGGGTGGCGCACGATCAGGACCGAGCTGCGGTTCCACGCCGATCCGCGCGGGATCGCCGGCTACCTCCGGGGTGAGGTCCCGGAGGCGAAGCTGCTGCACGACCTCGCCGAACGCTGGTACCGGCGCACCGGGGGTGGCGGTCGTCCCAAGGGGCTGCAGATCGTCGCCGAGGAGCCCGCCTACCTCACGGCGGTCGAGGCGTTCGGCGCCCGGCTCGCCGACGGCCAGGCCCCGGCCGAAGCCGTCGCCGACCTCCTCCTCGACGTCCTCGCGCCGCACCTGACCGACGGCGGCGTCCAGCGGTGGGCCGAGACGACGCCGAACAACGTCGCGGCCGCCGGCGCCCTGGCCGCCGCGTTCCCCGCAGCGCGGTTCGTCCACGCCGTCCGTGACGGCCGCGATGTCGCGGCGTCGGTGGCCTCGATGACGTGGGGCCCGGACACCCTCGACGAGGCCCTGACCTGGTGGGAGAAGCGCCTGCGTCGCGCCGACGCCGGGTACACCGCCTGCCCGTACGACGCCCGGGTCGTCGTCCGCCTCGAGGAGCTGGTCCTCCTCGACCGCGACGCCCAACTGGCGCGCCTGGCGGCGTTCCTGGAGGCCACCGACGACGAGGGCGCCGCCTGGGAGCAGTACTTCACCCACAACATGACCAAGGACGCCCTCCACGTCGCCCGGTGGCGCGGTCAGCTCGACCGGCGTGCGGCGCGGCGGTTCGACCGCGCCTACCGTCGGGCCTACCGCCGCCTGGAACGCGACGGGGTGACGTCACTGCCGCTCGACCCCGACACGGTGGACACGCTGGCGTCGTCGTGACGCGGCTCCCCCCCCGACGAGGTGCGCCCGACGTGTCCGGAGGTGCCGATGACCGCTCGTGACAGCCACCTGCACCGCCTGGAGGCGGAGTCGATCCACATCATGCGTGAGGTCGTCGCCCAGTGCGCCCGGCCGGTGATGCTGTACTCGATCGGCAAGGACTCGTCGGTGATGCTGCACCTGGCCAGGAAGGCGTTCGCGCCGGGGCCGCTGCCGTTCCCGTTGCTGCACATCGACACGACCTGGAAGTTCCGGGAGATGATCGCGTTCCGCGATCGCACCGCCGAGGAGCTCGGCGTCGAGCTGCTGGTCCACACCAACCAGGACGGGCTCGCCGCCGGGATCAACCCGTTCGACCACGGCTCGCGGAACTACACCGACGTGATGAAGACCCAGGCGTTGCGCCAGGCCCTCGACCGGGGACGGTTCGACGCGGCGTTCGGTGGGGCGCGCCGGGACGAGGAGCGCTCCCGTGCCAAGGAGCGGATCTTCTCGTTCCGTGACCGCCACCACCGGTGGGACCCGAAGAACCAGCGTCCGGAGCTGTGGAGTCTGTACAACGCCCGGGTGCACCCGGGGGAGTCGATGCGGGTGTTCCCGCTCTCGAACTGGACCGAGCTCGACGTGTGGCTGTACGTCTGGCGGGAGGAGATCCCGATCGTGCCGTTGTACCACGCGGCTCCGCGCCCGGTGGTCGACCGCGACGGGGTGCTGGTGATGGTCGACGACGACCGGTTCCGCTTCGCCCCGGGCGAGGAGGCCGAGGAGCGCTGGGTGCGGTTCCGCACCCTGGGGTGCTACCCGCTCTCCGGTGCGGTCGAGTCCCGGGCGACCACGCTCCCCGAGATCATCCAGGAGATGCTGTTGGCCACCCGTTCGGAGCGCGAAGGACGGGTCATCGACCACGACCAGTCCGGCTCGATGGAGGAGAAGAAGCGGGAGGGGTACTTCTGATGGCCCACCAGTCCCCGCTCATCGCCACCGACGTCGAGGCCTACCTCGCCGAGCACGAGCACAAGGACCTGCTGCGGGTGCTGACCTGCGGCAGCGTCGACGACGGCAAATCGACGTTGATCGGGCGGCTGCTGCACGACACGAACCTGATCTACGAGGACCAGCTCGCCGCCCTGACCGCGGACTCGGTGACCTCGGGGACGACCGGGGACCGACCAGACCTGGCCCTGCTGATGGACGGGCTGAAGGCCGAGCGGGAGCAGGGGATCACCATCGACGTCGCCTACCGCTACTTCTCGACCTCCCGGCGGACCTTCGTCCTCGCCGACGCGCCCGGCCACGAGCAGTACACCCGCAACATGGTTACCGGGGCGTCGACGTGCCAGCTCGCGGTGATCCTCGTCGACGCCAGCCGTGGCGTCCTCGACCAGACCCGGCGGCACAGCACCATCGCCTCGCTGCTGGGGATCCGGCACGTGGTGGTGGCCGTGAACAAGATGGACCTCGTCGACTACTCCCGGGAGCGTTTCGAACAGATCCGCGACGAGTATCTGCGCTTCGCCGAGGACCTCGAGATCGGCGAGCCCTACCTGTTGCCGATCTCGGCGCTGGAGGGGGACAACGTCGTCACCTCCTCGGCGGTGATGGACTGGTTCGACGGCCCCCCGCTGTTGACGCACCTCGAGACCGTCGACGCCGGCGTCGACGCCTCCGCGACCGGGCTGCGCTTCCCGGTGCAGCTGGTGCGCCGACCCGACCGCCGGTTCCGCGGGTTCGCCGGGACCGTCGCCTCGGGAACGGTCGCGGTCGGTGACCGCGTCGTCGCGCTGCCCTCCGGGGTCGCCACGACCGTGGCCAGGATCGTCACGGCCGACGGGGACCTTCACGCCGCCCACGCGGGCGAGGCGGTGACGCTGACCCTCGACGACGAGGTCGACGTCTCCCGCGGCGACCTCCTCGTCGCCGCCGACGACCGACCGCACCGCGCGCACGACCTCGACGCCGTGGTGGTGTGGATGTCGTCGCAGCCGGCCGAGCCGGGTCGGCAACTGCTGCTGCAGTCGGTGAACGGGTTGTCCAACGCCTCGCTGCGCACGATCCGCCACCGGGTCGACGTCACCACCCTCGCGCCGGTCCCGGCGGCGTCGCTGTCGCTCAACGACATCGCCCGGTGCACCATCACCGCCGAGCGTGAGCTCCTCTTCGACGCCTACCGCGACAACCCGGTGACCGGCTCGTTCATCCTCGTCGACCGCCTCACCAACGTCACCGTCGGAGCGGGGATGGTCGTCGGACCGGCCTCGAGATGGGACGAGGAGCCGTCCGGTGCGATGCAGCACCACCCCTCGGAGGTCACCGCCGACGAACGCCGTGCCCGGCTCGGTCAGCGCCCGGCGACGATCCTGCTCACCGGGATGACCGGGGCCGGCAAGTCCACCCTCGCCCTCGCCCTCGAACGCCGGCTGTTCGACCTGGGACGCACGCTGCTACGGCTCGACGGCGAGGAGCTCCGCCTCGGGTTGAGCCGCGACCTGGGGTTCAGCCTCGAGGAACGCTCCGAGAGCCTGCGCCGGGCGGCCGAGATCGCCCGCCTCGCGAACCAGCAGGGGCTGATCGTCGTCGTCGCGGTGCAGGCGCCCCAGGGCGAGGTCCGGGAGCGGATCCGTGAGCTCGTCGGCACCGATCGTTTCGTCGAGGTGCACCTCGACGCCGCCGACGAGGTGCGCCGGGCCCGGGACCCCAACGGGCTGTACCGGGCGGCCGACCGGGGCGAGCTCGCCGACATCCCCGGGGTCACCGTCACCTACGAGGTGCCGGTGAACGCCGACCTCCGCCTCGACACCGGGGCGGCGACGGTCGCGGCGTGCGTCGACGCGATCGTGGCCCTCCTCGGTGAGCGTGGCGTGCTGGGGGACGGGTGATGGGCACCGATGGCCGCGAGGTCTTCCCGCACCGGGGCGGGGTCACCGCGGCCGACCGCCGCCGTGTCCTCGGTCACGGCCCGGCGACGGTGTGGTTCACCGGGCTGTCGGGCTCAGGGAAGTCGACGCTGGCGTTCGCTGTCGAGGAGGCCCTCACCGCCGCCGGGGTGGCGGTCTACGTCCTGGACGGCGACAACGTCCGTGAGGGGCTGTGCGCCGACCTCGGCTTCGCCCCCGCCGACCGCACCGAGAACATCCGCCGCATCGGTGAGGTCGCGGCGCTGTTCCACGACGCCGGGCTGATCACCCTGGCGTCGTTCATCTCGCCGTACCGGGCCGACCGGGACCGCGTCCGGGCCCTGCACCCCGACGGCGGCTTCGTCGAGGTGCACGTCGACACCCCCCTTCAGGTGTGCGAGGACCGCGACGTCAAGGGGCTCTACGCCCGGGCCCGCGCCGGTGAGCTCCCCGGGTTCTCCGGCGTCTCGGCACCCTACGAGGCGCCGGAGGCCCCGGAGCTGCGCCTGGACACCGGCCGCACCTCGCTGGCGGCGTGTGTCGCGGCGGTCCTCGACCACCTGCACGCTACGGGGGTCCTCGCCGACCGGCACCTGGCGGCCCGCTGATCCCACGGCGGGTGCCGTCCGCCGGTTCAGATCGCGGTGGGGGAGGGGGCGAAGCGGGCCGGGTCGTCGATGCGGTACAGCCCGAAGTCCGGCGGCTCTTCACCGCTCAGCAGGTGGCGGGTGACGAGCTCACCGAGGCGGACCGACAGCAGCACCCCGCTGTGGGTGACGACGTGGTAGAGGTTGTCGACGCCCCCGGTGGGGCCGAGCATCGGCAGCCCGTCGGGCGGGAGCGGGCGGACACCGACACGCACGTCCTCGGCGTCGAGGTCCCCGGCCGCCGGCAGGAGTCGGGCGGCGTCGGCGAGGAGCTCCGCGACGACGTCACGGGCGACGGTGTACCCGGCCTGCACCCCGGCGTCGGCGGCGGCGCTGGCGAGCATCAACCTCCCACCTCCCTCGGGGCGCAGGTGCAGCCGGGGTGCGTGCACGACGCTGGCCAGGGAGGTCACCGCCGGTCCGGTCGTCACGATCAGCCCGGCGGAGGTCCGCAGCGGGAGCTCGACCCCGGCGAGCGAGGCGACGCCGTCGGCCTCCGGGCCGGCGCAGTTGATCACGACGTCCACCGGCAGGCGGTCGGCGCCGGCGACGACGCCGGTGACCGCCCCGGCGTCGACCTCCAGCGCCTCCACGGCGGTTCCGGTGAGGAGGTGGCCGCCGACGGCCCGTAGCCGCTGCAGCTGGGTGGCGACGAGGACCGGGGTGTCGATCCAGCCCTCCTCGGGGAACCGGGCGATGCGGTCGTCGGCGACGTCGCCCGGGTCGAGGTCGGGTTCGAGGTCCGCCAGGCGTCGCCGGGAGACCCACTCGACCGGGTAGTCGAGCTCCCGTCGACGCTCGACCTTCTTCGTGAGGCGCGCGAGGTCGTCGGCGGCGTCGGCCCACTGCAGGTTCGCCGCCGGGTGATACCAGGTGGCCGGCCGCGTCCGCTGCGCCAGCCGCCGGTGGGCGTCCATCGCGGCGACGTTGAGCTCGTGGTAGGCGGTCGGCTCCTTGTCCGCCGACGCGTTGATCCAGGCGAACGTCGCCGAGGAGGTCCCGCGGCCAGGACGGCCGGCGTCGATCACGGTGACGTCGGCGCCGGCCTCGGCGAGCTCGGCGCCGATCGAGGCCCCGACGACCCCGGCGCCGGCGATCACGATCCTCGGTTGCATCCCGCACCCCCGCACCGGCGTCGGCGGGCTCCTCCGCCGTGGTGGGGACGGTAGTCGTCG
>SLDB01000375.1 GCA_007125475.1 Nitriliruptoraceae bacterium
AAAGAACGAAACCACCTAAGTGGCATCAATTCTGCCAACGAAGGTCCGAAGATCACCTTGCGGTGACCCTTGATCCCTTCATTGTATTAAGGGGAATTACTCAAATTACACGCACTCGTAGATCGCGCCCACGGATGTGGTCGTGATCGACGGGGTTGTGTCGCCTCCCGTGATCCGAAAAGGATCATGGGGGCGTCACTGGCTTTTGGCACCCTGTGCAGTTCTCAAGGAGCGGTTCGCGGGTCACCGGGTTCCGTCCCCGTAGGGAGCGGCTTCCGGTGAGCGCACCGCAGTTGCGCGGCAGACCGCCGCGTGGAGCTTCTAAAGCTACCACGCTGTGGTCGCACCGTCCAACCCGTGGTCTTGGGCTGCTCGGCGCCGATCAGATCGATCGTCGCCGGACGTGGGCTCCGGAGAGCCTGGACCTTCCGGGCGGAACACGAACAATACGTCGTGTCGCGGTGTCGTGTCAACTTCGCGGGCCGTGGGCCCGCGGTGGGGTGGGGCACGTGGTGCCGCCGAGGCGGTGTCCGTGCTCCCACCAGGAGCGTGTCCCTTGCGGAACGACGACAGCGTAACCCACCTGGGTCCGGGGACGCGAATCGGCGGGTAGCGCCGGGCGGGCCGGCGCTGGCCGCCCACCCACTCCCCCGCCGGCCGCCGGCCCGGCCGGTCAGCGACGATGCGGGGCCCGCGGCGAACGCCGGTACGGGCTGACCTCCGTCGCGCCCAAGAGGTGGAACCGCCAGGGCCGCTCGGCCGCCCGGCTCACCCCGGTCCGGGGCCCGCTCACCACCGCGGACGGTTCGGGGCGCCACCCGTCGTCGGCCAGCTGCAGGCCCGCGACCCCCTCGACGAGGTCTCCACCGTCGTGGACCGTGCCGTCGATCCCCAGCCCGCGGGTGAGCCGCCCCGGCCCACGCAGCAGGTCACGGTCGCGTGTGGCGGTCTCACGCCGTTCGGCGACCGCCCCCCACCCGGTGAGGATCACCGCGGCGCGCACCAGCACCGCCGCGCCGACCCCGGCGGGGCCGACCGCGACGTTGAGGCACCAGTGCACCCCGTAGGAACGGTAGACGTAGGCGGTCCCGGCGCCGGCGAACATCGCGGCGTTCGCCGGCGTCGGCCCACGTCGGGCGTGGCTCGCCGGATCGTCGGGTCCGTACGCCTCGACCTCCACGATCCGGGCCACCACCGTCACCGACGGCAGCTCACGGCACAGCAACACCCCGACGAGGCGTGGCGCCACCGCCTCGGCGTCGGCGTCGAGGAGGCTGCGATCGAGCCTCGCCGGCCGATCGTGGCTGATCGCGTACCCGCACCCGGACCGGGACCCCCGGGGATCCCGCTCGTCGCCATCGACGGTCACCGCCTCACCCACCACGACGTTCGTCGAGCCAGGCACGGAACCCCTCCCACGGCCGGGTGTTGACGATGCACGCCGGGTCGAGGCGGGCGCGGCGGACCTGGGCGGCACCGAACCGGAGGCGATCGAGGTCCGCGACGGCGTGGGCATCGGTGGAGACGACGAACTCCACCCCGCGCCGCTCACCCTCGCGGATCACCTCCACCGAGGCGTCCAGGCGCTGCAGCGCGGCGTTCACCTCGATCGCGGTGCCGGTGTCGGCCGCGGCGTCCAGGACACGTTCGACGTCGAGGCGGATCGGGGGGCGACGGCCGATGAGGCGGGCGGAGAGGTGCCCGATCGCGGTCACCGACGGGTGGCGGATCGCGGCCAGGACCCGTTCGGTCTGTTCCTCGACGGTGCGGTCCAGGTGGGAGTGCACGCTGGCCACCAGCCAGTCGAACGTCGCGAGGAACCCGTCGTCGTAGTCGAGCGATCCGTCGAGCCCGATGTTCAGCTCGGCGCCGTGCAGCAGGGCGATGTCGCCCCGCTCCTCCTGCAGACGGCGAAGGTCGTCTCGTTGCGCGAGCATGGCGTCGCGGTCCACGCCGTTCATCCGCAGCCCCTCGGCGTGGTCGGTGATCGCCAGGTACTCCAACCCGCGGGCCGCGGCGGCGTCGACCAGGTCGGCGAGCGAGTCGACGCCGTCACCGGAGAGGTCGGTGTGGTCGTGGAGGTCGCCGCGGAGGTCCTCGGTGCGCGTCAGGGGCCCCAGCCGCCCCGCTTCGGCCGCCTCGATCTCCCCGGTGTCCTCCCGGCACTCCGGCGCGATCCACGGCAGGTCCAGGGCGGCGTACACCGCCTCCTCGGTCGTCACCGCGGGGGCGTCGGAGGACGCCAGGCCGTACTCGTTCAGCGACCACCCCCGCTGCTGCGCCCGCTGACGCAGGCGGATGTTGTGCGCCTTCGAGCCGGTGAAGTACACCAGCGCCGCCCCGAAGCGCGCCGGCGGGACCGCCCGCAGATCGACCTGCACCCCGTCGTGGGTGACCACCGACGTCTTCGTCGAGCCCGAACCGATCACCCGTTGCACCTCGGAGCTGGCACGCAGCCATTCGTGGACGCGTTCGCCGGCGTCGTCGGTGGCGACGAGGAGGTCGATGTCACCGACGTCCTCGCAGAACCGGCGCAGACTCCCGGCGTAGGCGACCTCACCGACCCCCGGCACCGCCTTCAGCCGCTCGACGAGGCGCTCGGCGAGCGGTAGCGCCACCGCGATCGGGATCCGGCGCTGCTTGGAGGTCAGACCCAGCTCCGAGATCGCCTCGCGCAGCTTGGCGGCGCTGCGCTCCCCCATCCCCGCGAGCCCGGCGACCCGTCCGTCCTCCAGGGCCTCGGCCAGCGCGTCGACGTCGCGGACACCGAGCTCGTCGTCGAGTTGCTGGACGGTCTTCGGCCCCAGGCCGGGGACGTCGAGGAGGGCGCGCTTGGCCGCCGGGTGGCGCTCACGCAACTCGTCGAGCTTGGCGATCCGGCCGGTGTCGACGTACTCGCGGATCCGTTCGGCGATGCCGGCCCCGATCCCGCGGAGCTCGGCGAGCTCGGTCGCCGAGGACTCCTCGGCCGGCCGGGTCAGGCCGCGCACCGCCCGTTCGGCGTTGAGGTAGGCCCGGACACGGAACGCGTTCGGGTCGCCCTCCTCGAGCTCGGTGAGGCTGGCCAGCTCGGCGAGCCGGTCGGCCACCTCGTCGTTCGTCGCCACCTCGCCTCCCACCCGGGGCAGACGCCCGCGTCGGCCGTCGTCGCCGGCGCCTCAGCCGCGGTGGCTGTCGGCCACCCGACGTGCCGCGGTCAGCTGCTCACGGACCGACGCTTCGGCGGTGGCGTTCACCGCGTCACGGCGGGCGACCGCCTGCCGGGGATCGAACCGCACCGCGACCCCCGCGTCGAGGGCCGGGTGCAACTCGGCGAGCTCGGCGGGGTCGAGCCCGTCGAGGTCGACGCCGCGCTCCTCGGCCCGCCGGACGACCTCACCGACGACCTCGTGGGCCTCACGGAACGGCACCCCGCGCAGCACGAGCTCCTCGGCGAGGTCGGTGGCCAGCGCGAACCCACCGACGCTGGCGGCCTCGAGCCGGGCACGGTCGAACCGCAGCGAGGCGACCGTCCCGGTGATCGCCGGCAGGACCAGCCGCAGGGTCTCGACGGCGTCGAACACCGGCTCCTTGTCCTCCTGCAGGTCACGGTTGTAGGTCAGCGGGAGCGCCTTGACCGTGGTGAGCAGCCCCATCAGGTCACCGATGACGCGCCCGGCCTTGCCCCGGACCAACTCGGCGACGTCCGGGTTCCGCTTCTGCGGCATGATCGAGCTCCCGGTGGAGAACGCGTCACCGACCTCGGCGAAGGCGAACTCGGAGCTGGCCCACAGCACGATCTCCTCGCCCAGCCGCGACAGCGTCACCGACAGGATCGCGCACGCCGAGGTGACCTCGAGGGCGAAGTCGCGGCTGGCGACGGCGTCCATCGTGTTCGCCGCGGTGCGGGCGAACCCCAGGTGGCGGGCGTAGGCATCCGGGTCCAGGCCCAGCGTCTGACCGGCGAGCGCCCCCGAGCCGAGCACCGACTCGTCGAGCCGGTCGCGGGCGTCGGCGAGCCGGCCGGCGTCACGTTCGAGCATCCACACGTAGGCCAGCAGGTGGTGGCTGAGCAGGACGGGCTGGCCGCGTTGCAGGTGGGTGTAGCCGGGGGCGAGCCACCCCAGGTGCGCCTCGGCCTGGTCGACGAACGCGGTCTGGAGCTCGCCGACGAGGCCGATGAGGCCGTCGCAGGCCTCGCGGCACCACAGCCGCAGGTCACTGGCGATCTGGTCGTTGCGCGACCGCCCGGCGCGGAGCTTCCCGCCGAGCGGGCCGAGCTCCTCGACGAGCCAGCGCTCGATCGCGCCGTGCACGTCCTCGTCGGTGTCGAGGAACGCGAACCGGTCGGTGGCGAACAACTCGGCGCACCGGTCGATCGCCGCGAGCATCCGGGCGAGCTCGTCGTCGTCGAGGACCCCGATCCGGGCCAGCTCCCGGGCGTGGGCCCCGGAGCCGGCGAGGTCCTGACGCCACAGGTGGCGGTCGAACGACGTCGAGACGCCCAACGCCCACGCCGCCACGTCGGGGCCGGTGGCGAAGCGTCCTCCCCACAGGCGCCCGGCGTCGGTGGCGTCCCCGCTCACGAGTCGCGGCCCGCGTCACGCTGCCGCGCCGCCCACGTCTTCAGGGGCAGCCCCCAGAGCTTGACGAACCCTTCGGCCAGGGACTGGTCGAACTGGTCGCCGGCGTCATAGGTCGCCATCTCGTAGGTGTACAGCCCGGAGTCCTGGCTGCGACGGCCGACGACGGTGGCGTTCCCCTTGAACAGCTGCACCCGGACCTCGCCGTTGACGTACTGGCTGGCCTCCTCCATGAACGCGTCCAGCGCGCCCTTCAGCGGCCCCCACCACAGGCCGTTGTAGACCAGCAGGGCGTACCGCGCCTCCTCGACCCGCTTGTGGTCGGCGAGCTCCTGCTCGAGGCAGAGGTCCTCGAGGTCACGATGGGCGGTGACGAGGGTGATCGCCGCCGGGCACTCGTAGATCTCCCGGCTCTTGATCCCCACCAGCCGGTCCTCGATCATGTCGATCCGGCCGACGCCGTGGGCACCGGCCCGCCGGTCGAGCTCCTGGACGAGGTCGTTGAGGCCGAGCTCACGGCCGTCGAGGGCGGTCGGCAACCCGCCACGGAACGCGATCACGACCTCCTCGGGCTCGTCGGGGGCGTCGGCGACCGCCACGGACCGCTCGTAGACGTCCTCCGGCGGGGCGATCCACGGGTCCTCGAGCTCGCCGCACTCGGCGGTGCGGCCCCAGGCGTTCTCGTCGATCGAGTACGGCGAGGCCTTCGTCATCGACGGGATCGGGATCCCGCGCTCGGCCGCGTAGTCGATCGCCGCGTCACGTGACAGCCCCCACTCACGGATCGGGGCCATCGTCTCCAGATCCGGGGCCAGGCACATCGTCCCGACCTCGAAGCGGACCTGGTCGTTGCCCTTCCCGGTGCTGCCGTGGGCGACCCCGACCGCGCCGGTGTCGCGGGCGGTCTGCACCAGGTGCTTGACGATCAGGGGGCGGGAGAGCGCCGAGACCAGCGGGTACTTGTTCATGTACATCGCGTTCGCCTTCAGGGCCGGGGCGATGAACCCGGTGGCGAACTCGTCCTTGGCGTCGACGACGACGGCCTCGACCGCACCGCAGTCCAGGGCGCGCTGGCGGATCTCGTCGAGGTCGTCGACGCCCTGACCGACGTCGACGGCGCAGGCGACGACGTCGACGCCCTTGTGCTCCTGCATCCAGCGGATCGCGACGGAGGTGTCCAACCCGCCGGAGTAGGCCAGGACGACGCGGGGCTTGCTCATGGTGACTCCTCGTGGAACGGAAGATCGGTCATGGGGGTGACCGGACCCGGAACGGACCGGGTCAGTCGGTGGTGGGGGTCGGGAGTCCGGCACGGGCGGCGAGGTCGGCGGCGAGGAGGTGTCCGGGGTGACCCTCCTCGGCGACCACCAGCACGGTGTCGTCACCCGAGACCGTGGCGATGACCCGCTCGAGCTCGGCGAGGTCGATCGCGGAGGCTACGGGGTGTGCGCACGCCGGTGGAGTGCGCAGCACGGCGAGGTTCCCGCTGGCGGTCGTCGACGTCACGAACTGCCGGAGCACCTCGTCGAGGCGCTGGCGTGCCGTCCCCGGGCCCGGGTCGGCGGCGAGACGGTAGACGAGCCGGCCGTCGGCGCCCGGCACCTTCACCGCCCCGATCTCGCGCAGGTCGCGGCTCACCGTTGCGGCGTGCACCTCGATGCCGACACCGGCGAACGCGGCGACGACCTCGTCGTGGGAGGCGAGGTCGCGCTCGGAGACCAGCTGCTGCAGCCGCCGCTGCCGCGCCGCCTTGTCCACCATCGGTGTCCGGGCCCCTGACCGCGTCCGATCGCTCACGGCACGAGCCTGGCCAGCAGCGCCTTCTGCGCGTGGAGCCGGTTCTCGGCCTGGTCGAACACCCGCGCCGACGGCCCGTCGATCACCACGGCGTCGACCTCCTCGCCCCGGTGGGCCGGGAGGCAGTGCAGGAACACCGCGTCGTCGGCGGCTGTGGCGAACAGCTCCTGAGTCACGCGGTAGGGCCGGAACACCGCGAGGCGCTCGTCTGCCTCGTCCTCCTGCCCCATCGACGCCCACACGTCGGTGTAGACGACGTCGGTGCCGGCGACGGCGCCGGCGACGTCGGTGGTGACGCGCACGCTCGCCCCGGTGCCGGCGGCGATCGCCTCGGCACGGGCGACGACGTCGGCGTCGGGCGCGTACCCGGGCGGGTGGGCGACGTCGACGTCGAGCCCGACCTTGGCGGCGGCCAGCAGCAGCGAGTGCGCGACGTTGTTCCCGTCACCGACGTAGGTGAGGCGTCGTCCGGTGAACCCTCCGAACTCCTCGCGCACCGTCTGCAGGTCGGCCAGGGCCTGACAGGGGTGCTCGGTGTCGGTGAGGGCGTTGACGACCGGGACGTCGGCGGCGGCGGCGAGGTGGGTGAGCCGGTCCTGGCCGAAGGTGCGGATCACGATCGCGTGGACGTAGCGCGAGAGCACCGCGCCGGTGTCGGCGACGGTCTCGCCGCGACCCAGCTGCAACTCGGCAGCCGACAACGCCAGCGGCGATCCGCCGAGCTCGGTGACCGCGACCTGGAACGACACCCGTGTCCGCGTCGAGGGCTTCTCGAACACCAGCGCGACGGTGCGTCCGGCGAGGTCGCCCCGGGGTGAGCCCCGGGTCGTCTTCAACGTGTCGGCGAGGTCGAGGACCCCGACGAGCTGGTCGGCGTCGAGGTCGTCGACGGAGAGGAAGTCCTGTGGGAACCCGGTCACGGCCCCTCCTGCGGGTGTCGTTGCGGTGGTCGGTGTCGTCGGTCCGGTTCCCCCGGACGCCGGGGCGGCGGGCCCGAGCGGCGGCGCGTCGGAGCGGCGGCGCTCACGCGGCGTCGGCGAGGACCTCACCGACGACGGCGAGGGCCTCGTCGATCTCGGCGCGGCTCACCGTCAGCGGCGGCGCCAGGCGGAGCACGTCGGGGGCGACGGCGTTCACCAGCAGCCGACGGTCGCGGCAGCCGGCCTCCACCTCGGCCGCGACGTCGCCGGCGAGCTCGAGGCCCAGCAGCAGGCCGCGTCCCCGCACCCCGGTCGCGAGCGGCGAGGACGCCACCAGGTCATTCAGGCCGGCGACGAGGCGCTCGCTGCGGGCCCCGGCGGTGGTCAGCAGCCGGTCGGACTCGATCACCTCGATCACCGCGTTCGCCGCGGCGCACGTCACCGGGTTGCCACCGAACGTCGTGGCGTGGTCACCGGGCCCCAACGCCTCGGCGGCCGGACCGCGGGCGACGCACGCCCCGATCGGGAGGCCGTTCGCCAACGCCTTGGCGAGCGTCACCACGTCCGGGGTGACGTCGGTGTCCTGGTAGGCGAACCACGGGCCGGTCCGCCCCACCCCGGTCTGCACCTCGTCGATGATCAGCACCGCGCCGTGCTCGTCACAGGCCTCTCGGGCGGCCTGCAGCACCTCCGGCGACAGCGGACGCACCCCGCCCTCACCCTGGACGACCTCGAGGAGCACCCCGCACGTCGCCGGTCCGACGGCGTCGCGCACCGCTTCGGCGTCGTCGTGGGCCACGGTGTCGACGAACCCCGCCAGCGGGGCGAACGCGTCGTGCTTGGCCGGCTGTCCGGTCGCCTCCAGGGTGGCCAGGGTCCGGCCGTGGAACGAGCCGTCGAGGGTGACCAGGCGGGTCTTGTCGGGGTGCTGGGCCTTGCCGTGCCGCCGGGCGAGCTTGATCGCCGCCTCGTTCGCGGTGGCCCCGCACTGGGCGAAGAACGTCCGGGCGTCCGACCAGCCGGTGAGCCGCGCCAGGTGCTCGGCGAGGATGACCGCCGGTTCGGTGACGTAGAGGTTCGAGGTGTGCACCAGCGTCGCGGCCTGCTGGGCCACCGCCTCGGTGACCGAGGGGTGGGCGTGGCCGAGGCTGGTCACCGCCAGACCGCAGAGGAAGTCCAGCCACGAGCCGCCCTCGGCGTCGAAGAGGCGGGTGCCCTGACCCCGCACGAACGCCGCCTTCGGGGGGCCGTAGGTGCGCATCACGTGGGTGTCGTGCCGCCGCAGCAGCGCCTCGGAACCGGTCACGATCGCACCCCCGGGCGTCCGTCGACCGAGGACGTCACCATCGTGCCGACCCCCTCGTCGGTGAAGATCTCGATCAGGATCGCGTGCAGCACCCGTCCGTCGAGGATGTGCGCCTGCGGCATCCCGGCCCGGATGGCCTGGATGATCGAACGCACCTTGGGACGCATCCCCTCGTGCAACTCGTCGTCGTCGATCATCTGCTCGAGGCGGTCGACGCCGATCTCGCTGATCAGCGCCTGCTTCTCGGCGTCACCGAAGTCGGCGTACAGCCCCGGCACGTCGGTGAGGTAGACGAGCTTGGAGGCGCCCAGCGCCGCGGCGACCGCCCCCGCCGAGGTGTCGGCGTTGACGTTGCGGTCCTCCCCGTCGGGGCCCTTGCCCATCGTCGCCACGATCGGGAGGAAGCCGTCGTCGAGGAGTTCGCGCAGGTAGGTGGTGTTGATGTGGTCGATCTCCCCGACCAGCCCGAGGTCCTCGCCGTTGGGACCGGTGGCCGGCCGCACCCGGATCAGTCCGGCGTCGGTACCGGCGACCCCGACCCCCGGAGCGCCGGCGTCCTGGACCATCCGGACCACCTCCGGGTTCACCCGACCGAGCAACGCCATGCGGACCGCGTCCATCATCGCCTCGTCGGTGACTCTCAGACCGCCGACGAACCGGGACTCGACGCCCAGCGCCGCGGCGACCTCACCGATCTGGGGTCCCCCGCCGTGCACGATCACCGGGCGCAGCCCCACGAAGTGCAGCAACGCCACGTCGGCGGCGAAGGAGCGCTTGAGCTCCTCGTCGACCATCGCGTTCCCGCCGTACTTGATCACGACCGTCTGGCCGTGGAACCGCGTGATCCACGGCAGCGCCTCGCGCAGGACCGCCGCCTTCTCCTGGGCGATCTCGACCCGGGCGGTGTCGACGTGGTCGGCGGTGGTGATCCGGCCCCGGCCGTCACGGGGTCGGAGCGGGTGGGAAGTGGGCTCGTCGGTGGCCACGGTGACCTCGATGCGGCGTCGCAGGCGGGTTGGATGGGTCGGTGCCGCGGGTGCGCGGCGCGGTGACCGCCGAGGGGTGGATCAGGTGGTGTACTCGGCGTTGAACTCGACGTACTCGGGGGTGAGGTCGCAGGTCAGGACCGTCGCGTGGGCGTCACCGGCCCCGACGAGGACCTCGATGGTCACCTCGGGCCGGTTCATCGCGGCCGCGGCCTGGCCGCGATCGAACGTGGTGGCGACCCCGAACCGGCACACCGTGATCCCGGCGCACCGCACCGTGACGCGACGTGGGTCGAACGCGACGCCGGCGGTGCCCATCGCCATCAGGATCCGGCCCCAGTTCGGGTCGGCTCCGTGGATCGCCGCCCGCACCAGCAGCGACGTCGCCACCGCCCGCGCCAGCGCCTCGGCGTCGCGGGTGGTGGCCGCGTCGGAGACGGTGACCGCCGCGACGCGACTGGCGCCTTCGCCGTCGCTCACGACCGCGTAGGCGAGCTCGGCGCAGACGGCGACGACCCCCCGGCCGAGGGCCTCGATCCCGGGGGGCTCGGTCACCGCCCCGCTGGCCAGGAGCGCCACGGTGTCGCTGGTCGAGGTGTCGCCGTCGACGCTGATCCGGTTGAACGTCTCGTCGACGGCACCGGTGAGCAGGGAGCGGAGCACCACCGGGTCGACGGGGGCGTCGGTGGTGAGCACGGCGAGCATCGTGGCCATCTGCGGCTCGATCATCCCGACCCCCTTGGCCATCCCGCCGACGACGCAGCTGCCACGCTCGTCGGTGACCCGCACCGCGACCTGCTTGGTGCAGGTGTCGGTGGTGAGCATCGCCTGGGCGGCTTCACCACCCCCGTCGTCGCGGAGGGCCGAGGCGGCGGCCGGGATCGCCGATTCGATGCGCTCGACCGGGAGCGGGACCCCGATCACCCCGGTCGACATCACCAGGACGTCCTCGTGGCGGATCCCGAGCGCGGTGGCCGTCGCGGCGGCGAGGCGCTCGGTGTGCGCCTCACCGTCCGGGGTGCAGACGTTGGCGTTGCCCGCGTTGATCACGACCGCCTGCGCCACGCCGTCGGCGACGTGCCGCTCGGTGAGCGTGCAGGACGGGGCCTTCGTCAGACTGGTGGTCGTCACCGCGGCGGCCGAGGCGGGCTCGTCGGCGGCCAGCAGCGCGAGGTCGGGTCGACCGGACGGCTTCACCCCGCTGATCACCCCGGCGGCGGTGAACCCCTGCGCCGCCGTCACGCCGCCCTCGACCTCGGTGAGCCCGGAGCGGTCGACCGGTCCCCACCCGGCGATCACGGGTACACGCCGATCGCGGTGAGCCCGGTCGGTTCGTCGAGCCCCAGCACGAGGTTCGCGCACTGCAACGCCTGGCCCGCGGCCCCCTTGCCGAGGTTGTCTATCGCGCTGGTCACCGTGACCCGAGACGTCCGAGGGTCGGTGACCGCCGAGACGTGACAGCCGTTGGAGCCCCCCAGCGCCTTGGTGTTGGGGAACGTGCCGGGTTCCAGGACGTGGACGAACGGCTCGTCGCGGTAGGCCTGAAGGAGCGCCGACTGCACGTCGTCGGCCGAGACCCCCTCGCGCAGTGAGGCGTACGAGGTGGCGAGGATGCCCCGGCTCATCGGGACCAGGTGCGGGGTGAAGCTGACGTTTCCCAGCTCCCCCGGCAGCCACCGTTCGATCTCGCCGGTGTGCCGGTGTCGGGGAGCGGCGTAGGCGGTGAAGTCGGCGTGGACGTGGGTGAAGTGCAACCGGTCCTTGGCCTCGCGTCCGGCGCCGGAGGTCCCGCTCTTGGCGTCGACGACGACGCTGCCGGCGTGGGCGAGCTCCACCAGCGGGGCGAGTCCGAGGATCGCGGCCGTCGGGTAGCACCCCGGGTTCGCGATCAGCGTCGCGCGCCGGACGTCCTCGCGGTACAGCTCGGGGAGCCCGTAGGCCACGGTGTCCGCGGCCTCGGCGTCGCCGGCGGCGAGGTCCGGGCGGGGGTGCTCCTCGCCGTACCACTCGCGGAACCCGTCGGCCGAGAGCCGGAACGCCGCCGAGAGGTCGACGACCGGGGTCCCCGCGTCGTGCAGCGCCGCCCCGAGCTCCAGGGCCGGGCCGTGCGGGGTGGAGAGGAACACCAGGTCGAGGTCGGCGAGCTGGTCGGGGTCGATCGCGTCGAAGACACGGTCGCCGGCGGCGAGGTTCGGGAACAGCGAGGAGATCGGTGCTCCCTGCTGCGAGTGCGCGGCGACGACCTCGACGTCCATCGCCGGGTGACCGGCCAGCAGGCGGAGGAGCTCGCCCCCGCCGTACCCGGAGGCCCCGACGATCCCGATCCGGTGTGTCACGAGGGACTCCTGCGTTGGTGTTCGTGGTCACCCCGGCCGGGTGGGGCCGGAGGCGGCGGGTGTGGGGGTGGGACCGCCGAGGCGGCGCCTCCACCGGAGCGGGATGAGTATGCAGGATTCTGCAAGTCTGTGCAACCAGCGCGTGGTGCCGTCCGGTCGACGGTCAGCGGAGCGACCCGCCAGACGCCGCCGCACTCACCCGCCCGACGACGGGGGCTTGCGCAGCCGCTTGACCTCCCCACGGTGCCGCTTCGCCTCGAGGCGTCGGCGACGCGCCGACCGTGAGGGCTTGGTGCGCCGACGTGGCCGCGGCGGGGTGAGCGCCTCCCCCACCACGCTGGAGAACCGGGCCAGGACGGCCTCACGGTTGCGGTGCTGACTGCGGTGCTCCGAACCGACGAGGATGAGCACCCCGTCGTCGGTGAGCCGCGGACCGAGGCGTTCGATCAGGCGCTGGCGCTGCCGGTCGTCCAACGCCGGGCTGGCGGCGACGTCCCACCGCAACTCCACCTTCGAGGAGGTGGTGTTCACCGACTGGCCACCGGGGCCCGAGGCCCGGGACGTCCGGACCTCGAACTCGGCCGGGTCGATCACGACCCCGCCGGGGAGGCGGATCACCTCACGTGCCCCGGCCATCGCGGCGTTCTCCGTTCCCCCGGACGGTGCCGGCGGGTCGGTGTGCGGGTCGGTGCGGGGGGCGGGTCACCCCCACCCGTCGTCGGTGAGGACCCGGTCGACCTCCTCGGCGAGGAAGTCGAACCCGAGCCCCGGTTCATCGCTGAGCAGGAGGCGGCCGTCATCGACGGTGAGCTGGCGGTCGATCAGCCCCCGGAAGTTGAGCACCCGCCCGTCGGCGAAGTGTTCGACGAACACCGCGTTGGGGGTGGAGGCGACGAGGTGCACGTGCAGGTCGTGGAACCAGTGCGGGGCGATGCCCACCCCGTAGCTGGCCGCGGTGGCGGCGATCCGGCGCAGCTCGGTGACGCCACCGCACACCGCCGCGTCAGGCTGCAGGATCGTGGCCGCCTCCTTGTCGAGGAGTTCGCGGAACCGCCACCGACCGGCCTCGATCTCGCCGGTGGCGACCGGGACCGGGGTGCGCCGGGCGAGTCGGGCGTGGTTGTCGATGTCGTCGGGGCCGAACGGCTCCTCGATCCAGTACGGGTCGTAGGGCTCCCACCGGGCCATCGCCCGCAACGCGGTCGGCAGGTCGTGCCAGGCGTTGTTCGTGTCGAGCATCACCAGGACGTCGTCGCCGACGGCGTCGCGCACCGCCGCGAGGCGCTCGGCGTCGGCGCCGTGGTCCAGGCGGCCGATCTTGAGCTTCACCGCGCGGTGGCCGGCGTCGACGTACCCGCGCATCTCGGCGACGAGCTCGGCGATCCCTTCGCCGGTGCGGTAGTACCCGCCGGTGGCGTAGGTGGGGACCGAGCCGTCGGCGGCGCCGCCGAGGAACTTGTACAGCGGCAGCCCCGCCGCACGGGCGTTGCGGTCCCACACGGCGATGTCGACCGCGCTCAACGCCCGCATCACCGAGCCGGCCCGGCCGTGCAGCAACGCCTCCTGGTAGGCGTCGGCCCACAGCCCCTCGGCGCGGTGGGCGTCGGCGCCGACGTACACCGGCGCGACGAGGTGGCGCACCGCGTCGGTGACCAGCGGTCCCGCGAGGTTGCCGCCGTAGGTGAACCCGATCCCGGTGACCCCGTCGTCGCCGGTGACGCGGACGAGGGTGTAGTCACGGGCGGCGATGCTGCGGGTTGAGGCCTGGACCGGCTCGGTCAGGGGGACCCGGGCGGTCGCCGCCTCGACGCGGGTGATCCGGGTCACGCCGAGGGCTCCGTGCGCGGCATCCCGCTGAGGAAGTCGAGGTCGGCCCCGAGGTGTGCGGGCTCGACGTGCTCGGCGTACAGCCGCGCCCACCCGCGCTCCGGAAGCGGTGGGGGCACGAACTCGGCGCGGCGGCGGGCGAGCTCCTCCTCGTCGACCAGCAGGTCGAGGCGTCCGTTGGGGACGTCGAGCTCGACGATGTCGCCGTCACGGACCAGCCCCAACGGGCCACCGGAGGCGGATTCGGGGCTGACGTGGAGGATCACGGTGCCGTAGGCGGTCCCGCTCATTCGTGCGTCACTGATCCGGACCATGTCGGTGACCCCCTGCTGCGCGAGCTTCCGGGGGATCGGGATGTAGCCGGCCTCCGGCATCCCGGCGGCGATCGGTCCGCCGTTCTTCATCACCAGGACGTGGTCGACGGTGACGTCCAGGGACGGGTCGTCGAGCTTGCCGGTGTCGTGCGGGCCGTCGACGACGATCGCCGGTCCACGGTGGGTGAGCAGCTCCCCGCTGGTCGCGGCCGGCTTGATCACCGCGCCGTCGGGGGCGAGTGAGCCGCGCAGCACCGCCAACGTGCCCTTCGGGCCGAGCGGGTCCTCCAAGGTGCGGATCGTGGTCTGCCAGTCCTGCGGCGGCGCCACGTCGGCGATCGACTCGCCCACGGTGACCCCTTCGATGCGTCCGGCGTCGAGGTCCAACAGCGGTTCGAGGACCTTCAGCAGCGTCGGCAGCCCCCCGGCACGGTGGAAGTCCTCCATGTACCCGACGCCGGCCGGCTTGCAGTCGACCAGCAACGGCACCTCGGCGGCCAGCCGGGAGAAGTCGGTGAGCTGCAGGTCGACCCCGGCGCGGCGGGCGACGGCCAGCAGGTGCACGATCGCGTTCGTCGAGCCCCCGATCGCGGCCAGGACACGGATCGCGTTCTCGAACGAGGCGCGGGTGAGGAACGACGACGGGCGCCGCCCGTCGTGGGCGGCCTGCACGGCGCGGCGCCCGGTCTCGACCGCGACACGGCCGCGGTCGCCGGTCACCGACTGCGGCGAGGCCGACCCGACGACCCCCATCCCGAGGACCTCGGTGATGCAGGCCATCGTGGAGGCGGTCCCCATCACCATGCAGGTGCCCGGCGTGGGCACCAGCTGGTCACGGACGTCGCAGATCTCCTCCTCGTCGAGCTCACCGGAGCGGTGCTTGCCCCACATCCGCCGGCAGTCGGTGCACGCCCCGAGACGCTCACCCCGCCAGGAGCCGGTGATCATCGACCCGACCGGCAGCAGCACCGCCGGACGGTCGGCGGAGATCGCCGCCATCAGCTGGGCCGGCAGGGTCTTGTCGCACCCGCCGATGAGGACCACCGCGTCCATCGGCTGGGCGCGGATCAGCTCCTCGGTCTCCATCGCCATCAGGTTGCGGAACAGCATCGCCGTCGGGTTGAGGTACGGCTCGCCCAGCGACATCGACGGGAACACCATCGGGGTGCCGCCGGCGGCCAACACCCCGCGCTTCACCGCCTCGATGATCTCGGGGACCTGCTTGTGGCAGGCGTTGTAGTCCGAGGAGGTGTCGGCGATCCCGATCAGCGGACCGTCGAGCTCCTCGGCCCGGTACCCCGAGGACGCGATCGAGGCCCGGCGCAGGTAGCTGGAGAACCCCGGGTCCCCGTACGAGGTCAGGCCCCGGTCGATGCCCTGGATGTTGGGTTCGTCTCCCACGGATCTCCCCTGTTCACCACAGCTGCGGACGCGGCCGGCGCGGACACGTCCGTTCCGGAGACACTACAACGTGGCCGCCCGGTCGCGGAGCCTCGACGTGCACCCGCCTCACGGGGTCCGGACGCGGAAGTGCACCCCGGCGAGGGCGAAGCGGTCGTGATCGACCTCGGCGCCGTGGGCCTCGGCGGCCGTGAGCACCTCGGCGGGGCGCGGAGCGGCCAGGTCGACGGTGACGATCGAGTCGTGGGTCCCCCGCACGAACCGCACCTCGCCGCGATCGAGCGCGATCACGGTGCCGCCGACCACGGTGCGAGCCCGCCCGAGGGCGGTCTCCCAGTTCGCGGCCGTGACGTCGGGCTCGGGGACGGCGAGCTCGATCGCGGTGATCTCGGAGACCGCTCCGGTCTGCTCGACGCCCTCCCAGGGACCGGCGAACGCCCACGACTCGGGTGGGTGGGCCTCGTCGAGGGCGAGGATCGCCCCGCCGACGTCCTTGGGATGGATGTGGAAGCCGCGCATCGTCTCGCGACGGCTCTCGTAGATGGTGCGCATCCCGACCTCGGTGACCCGCCGGCGCGCCGCCTCGACGTCGTCGACCTGGACCAGCGCCATGTACCCGCCGTCGCCGTTGCGGCGCAGGTACCGCGCCGCCGCGGAGTCGTCGTGCAGGGGCGTGATCAGCTCCAGGAAGGTGTCGCCGACCGGGAGCATCACGTTCTCGGCCCCGAACTCGGCGATGTGCGGGTCCCGGAACGACACCTGGGTCCCGAGGATCCCGCAGAACGCCGCGGCGAGCGGCTCCATGTCCTCGACCACGAGCACGGTCTGTCTCAGGCGCATCTGCTCCCCCTCCACGTCCGTCACCGGTTCGCACCCAGCGGTGGTGAAGCCTAGGTGTCAGCGCCGCAGGCGGGCACCGATGTCCTCGGCCTCTGCGGCGACGGCACCGATCACGCGCTCGGCGTCCTCGTCGGTGAGCTGCCGGTCCGGGTCGTGCAGCCGCAGGCGCATCGCCACGCTGCGCCGGCCCTCGCCGACCTGCTCGCCGCGGTACTCGTCGAAGAACCACACCTCGTCGAGGACGTCGCCGGCGCCGCGGCGCACCGCCGCCTCGAGCTCGGCGTACGGCACCGCCTCGTCGGCCGAGAGCGCGACGTCGACGGTGAGCGCCGGGTGGCGGATCAGCGGCGCCGAACGCACCGGTTCGTGGCCCCCCTCGGGTACGGCCTGCAGGAACGGCTCGAGGAGGAGCTCGCCGACGACGACCGGGTCGGGGAGGTCACGGCCGGCCGCCTCGGTCGGGTGCAGCTGACCGACGACGCCGACCTCCTCGCCGTCGAGGAGGAGGACCGCGGTGCGGAAGGGGTGCAGCCCGTCACGTTCGACGGGGCGGCGGGCGAGGACCGCCCCGGGCGACCGTCGCGAGGTCAACCGGCGCACCACCTCGTCCAGGACGGCCAGGACGTCCTCGACCGACCAGGTGGCGGACGTGTCCAGCCACCCAGGACCGTGCCGCAGCCCCTGCGCGGCGAGCGCCAGCGTCCGCGGCTGCACCGGGAGCGCCGAACCGTCGGGGGACCGCCACCGCCAGTCGGCGTCGATGACGCGGTCCAGGACGTCGGCCAGCGGGTCGTCGACGGGCCGGAACAACCGTCCCACCTCGACGAGGGCGGTCCCGGGCCGGCCCTGGCCGTGGTTGCGCCGCAGCGCCGCGAGCAACCCCTCCACCAGTGAGGGACGCATCGCCGAGGCGTCCTGCGCCAACGGGTTCGCCAACCGCACCCGACCGTCCGAGGGGGCGACGCCCACCAGCGCGTCACCGCCCACGAACGGGCGGGTCACCGCCTCGTGGAACCCGGCGGCCAGCGCGGCGGCCAGGGCCTCGTCGGCCAGGCGCTGCTGGGCGGAGTACCCCCCGGTGACGTCCAGGCGGGGCAGCGTCGCCGGGATCTCGTCGTAGCCGTGGAGCCGGGCCACCTCCTCGGCGACGTCGGCGGGGCGTGTGAGGTCCCACCGCCACCCGGGCGGGGTGACCTCGAGGTCGCCGTCGACGTCGTCGACGACGCACCCGGCCCGTTCCAACAGGCGGCGCTGGGCAGTGTCGTCGAGGTCGAGGGCGATGAGGCGGCGCAGCCGTCGTGGATCGACGCGCACCGCCGGGCGGGCCGCCCATGTGGGGGTCGGCTCGGCGACGACGGCGTCGACCCCGCTGATCACCGCGCCGGTGGCCTCGGCGATCACCCCGGCGGCCCGCGCCAGCCCCAGCGCGGCACCGTTCGGGTCGACCCCGCGTTCGTAGCGGGTGCTGGCCTCGCTGACCAGGCCGAGGCGGCGTGAGGTCCGCCGGATCGTCTTCGGCTCCCACACCGCGGCCTCGAGGAGGACCCCACGGGTCCCGGGGCGGACCTCCGTATCGGCGCCGCCCATCACCCCGGCCAACGAGACGGGGCGGTCGGCGTCGCTGATCATCACGTCACCGGGTTCCAGGACGCGCTCACGGTCGTCGAGGGTGGTGAGGCGTTCGCCCCCGACGGCCGCCGAGACGGTGAGCGGACCGGTGAGCTCGGCGTGGTCGAAGGCGTGCAGGGGCTGGCCGACCTCGAGCATCGCGAGGTTCGTCGCGTCGACGACGACGTCGATCGAACGCACCCCGCACTGGGCGAGTCGCTGACGGACCCACAGCGGCGAGGGGGCGACGGTGACCTCGGAGAGCAGCGCGGTGTGGAACGCCGCGCACGCCTCGGTCTTCAGCTGCACCGGCACCGTCGGCGACGACGGCAGCGACGGGGTCGTCGGTGCCCGCCAGGTCGTGTCGAGGATCGCCGCCAGGTCGCGGGCGACCCCGAGGACCCCGAGGTGGTCGCCGCGGTCGGGCTGCACCGCGATCTCGATCACCGGCTCGCCGAACGGCACCAGCTCGGTGAGCTCCACCCCCAGCGGGGTGTCCGCCGGTAGCAGCAGGATCCCGGCGTGGTCGTCGCCGATCTCGAGCTCCCGTGGCGAGGCGAGCATCCCCTGGGAGGACACGCCGCGGATCGCCCGGGCCTCGAGGGTGAGCCCACGCCGGCCCCCGCCG
>SLDB01000279.1 GCA_007125475.1 Nitriliruptoraceae bacterium
CCACACCCCGACGAACGGCGTGTACCGCCACGTCCAGACCTGGCCCGGGGTCGCCGAGCACCACCACGCGACGTTCATCGCGTGCCTCCCCGGCATGTGCGGCGCGGCGTCACGACCACTCGTCCACCACACGGGGGAGGTCAGCCGCCCAGTCCGAGCGACGGGCCCCGAACGGCCACGCCCTGCGGGCGACGCCGTCGGCGTCGAAGCCGATCACCTGGGCGGGGTGGCCGATGAGGTCGCCCTCACCGCGTGGATCGGGCCCCTCGACCACCGGGCCGGCCATGTCCAGGGCGTCGAGGGCCTCGGCGACGACGTCGAGTTCGGCGTGCAGCCCGGTGATCCGGGGATCGAAGTTCGCGACGAACTCGCGGATCCGCTCGGGTGAGTCGCGCTCGGGGTCGACGGAGACGAACACGACGTCGAGTTCGTCGAAGCCGATCCCGGCGGCCCGCATCGACGACGCGATCGCGGCCAGGTGGATCGGACAGATGTCCGGGCAGTTCGTGTAGCCGAAGAACAGCAGGGTCGGGTCGCCGGTGAACGCCTCGTCGAACCGGATCTCTCGATCATCGGCGACGTCGGTGAACGTCACCGCGGGGAGCTCGTGGGGGGTGCGGACCGCGTTCCCGTACCAGCCGTCCTCGTCCGGTTCGAGCCCCTGGGCGGCGAGGGCCGTCGAGCTCGACGGCCCGCACCCGGCGGCGACGGCGCCGAGCACGACGAGCGCGGCGAGGATCCGGTGGCTGAGGCGTGGCATCGTCGTCGGCCCCTGGTCACGTCGTCGGCGTCACGCCCCGTCGTCCGATTCCTCGAAGGCGGACTCGGAGAGGTCCAACAGGTCGACGACCTCGGCCTCCACGGTGATCGGCTCCGAGCGGTCGAACTGCAGCGTGATCGGGAAGGTACCGCCGAGTGCGACGTCGTCGTCCGGGGCGATCATCATCAGGTGCAGCCCCCCCGGGCGGAACGACACCGACCCGCCGGCCGGGACGGTGACGGCGTCGCGGCGTTCCATCACCGCCTGCCCGTCGTCGACGACCGTCTCGTGGATCTCGATCCCGATCGCGGCATCGGTCTCGACCGCCACCAGCTCGTCGTCGCCGTCACCGTCGTTGGTGATCGTCAACGCGACCTGCGCACTGCCGGACACGGGCTCGGACGCCTGCACCGAGGCGACCGTGAGCTGCGGGGTGCCCGATTGGCACGCCCCGACGAGGACGGTGACGACGAGGAGGGCGGCGAGGCGGCGGGGCACGGTGGTCCTGTTCGTCCGGGTCGGCGGCGCTCGTCTCCGGGACACCGCGCGGGTGTGCCGGGCCTGCGGGGCCAGGCGGGCCGGCACCCGGGCGGTGCGCGGTGCCGAAGGTACGGTGCTGGCGACCGGTCCCCGGCCACGGACGTCCTCCCGGTCCGCCCCGGCGGGTCGAGGCGGCCTGACCGGACGTGAGGCCGGGAACGAACCCGGGAGACGAACCGGGGCGACGAACCCGGACGGCGAGGTCCACGTGTCGCAACCGCCCGGAGTCGTCGCCCTCGGCGTCTTCCTCGTCGTGCTCGGTGCCGTGGGCGCGACCGTCACCCAGCGACGTTTCGAGGCCGCCGGCCGCGCCTCGCTGGCACCGTTGGCGCTGGTGCCCCTGGGGGTGCTGATCGGGGCCGGGGCGTCGTTCGCCCGGGGCTGGGCGCTGGCGGCGTCCATGGCGGTCGGCGGTGTCCTCGTCCCCGTGGTCGGCGCGGTGGGACGCTGGTGGGAGGTGCGTCGCGGGCGCGGGCGGTGACTTGACTACGGTGGCCGCGTCGACGAGGGGTTGGCGATGCACGACGACGTCGCGGTACAGGTCCACGGCCTGACGAAGCGATTCGGCTCGACGCTCGCCGTTGACGACGTCAGCTTCACCGTTCCCCGCGGACGGGTCGTCGGGTTCCTCGGCCCGAACGGTGCCGGGAAGTCCACGACGATGCGGATGATGGTCGGGTTGACGGCGCCGACCGCGGGTGAGGCCCGATTCGGCGGCGTCCGGTTCCACGACCTGGCCGACCCGACCCGCACGGTCGGCTCGATCGTCGACGGCGTCGATCATCACCCGGGCCGACGCGCGATCCAGGAGCTGGCGATCTCCGCCCTCGCCGCCGGGATCCCCCGCCGGCGCTGCGACGAGGTCCTCGACCTCGTCGGCCTCGGTGCGGTCTCCCGCAAACGGGTGGGGGAGTTCAGCCTCGGGATGCGGCAACGGCTCGGGCTCGCGCAGGCCCTGTTGGGCGACCCGGAGATCCTCCTCCTCGACGAGCCCGCGAACGGCCTGGATCCCGAAGGCATCCACTGGGTGCGTTCGCTGCTGCGGCACTTCGCCGATCAGGGGCGGGCGATCCTGGTCTCCTCACACCTGCTCACCGAGGTCTCGCGCCTCGCCGACGAGGTCCTGGTGATCCGTCAGGGGCGGTTGGTCGCCCACGCCTCGGTCGACGAGCTCACCGCCGGTGGCGGAGCGGTCCTCGTGGCATCCGACGACGACCCCGGGCTGGCGGCGTCGCTCCGGCGGCTGGGTGCCGACGTCACCGAACACGAGGCCGAGCTCACCGTCGTCGGTCTCGAGGCCGACGAGGTCGGACGGGCCGCCCGGGACGCCGGGGTGGCGTTGCGACGGTTGCAGCCGCGCTCCAACGACCTCGAGGCCGTGTTCATGGAGCTCACCGCCGGGGAAGAGATCGCGTGACGGGCCTCCTCGCCGCAGAGGTGCGGAAGCTGTCCACCGCACGCACGACGTGGATCCTCACCGCGATCGGAGCCGCGTTCGCCGGTTTCGGTGCGGGGTTCTTCCTGTTCGAGGAGGCGTTCTCCGGGCCGTTCACCGGGAGCGATCCGCAGGTCGCCGCGGCGATCGACCAGGTCGGGGGGATGTCGGTGATCGTGCTGGTCGTGGGGGTGCTGTCGCTGACGACCGAGTTCCGACACGCCACGATCGGTCGGACCCTGCAGATCACCCCGTCGCGCACCCGGGTGCTCACCGCCAAGCTCGTCGTGGGGGCTGCCTACGGCGTCGTGTACTTCGTCGCCTCCCTCGGCGTCGTGGCGGTGCTGATCGGGATCGCCGCGACCGGCACCGACCTGGAACTCGGTGCCGAGGTCCGCGAAGCGCTGTGGCACGGACCGGTCGGCCTCGCGCTCACCGCGGTGTTCGGGGTCGCCGTCGGGGCGTTGCTGCGCAGCCAGGTCGTGGCGATCACCGTCAGCCTGGTGTACGTGATGCTGGTCGAGACCCTGGTGAACCAGTTCGCCCCACAGGTCGCCCGCTGGCTGCCGTTCCAGGCGTTGAACGCGCTGTTCCTCTCCGACGAGGCGATGGGTCAGATGCCGGAGGGCATGGTCTCGCCGTTGCCGCCCGGCACCGCGCTGGGGGTGTTCGTCGCCTACGTCGCCGCCTTCTCGGTGGCGGCGGTGTGGCTGCTGCGGGCCCGTGACGTCTGACCGTGGATCGATCCGCCGGTGCGCGAGGAGGTGCTGGCGGACGGCGGCGGGCGCCGGTAGCGGGGCGGTGGCCGGCGGAGTCGACGCGGCCGGGGGCGCGATTTGATTTCCTTGCACGGCTGAAGTTGCCTGGGTTCCGGTCGGACGTGCCGTCGGCCGATCCACAACCGTCAGTCTCATCCGCACCGTGAGCCCGGCACGGCCACCACGGGCCGGGCCGCCGCCCGGGGCCGGTGGTGCCCACGACCGCGATCCCGAGCTCGCCCACGACCGTGACCACCAGAGCGACCACGAGAGGAAGACTCGCATGAAGGTCCTCGTCCCCGTCAAGCGCGTGCCCGACACCGCCGGCGAGAAGAAGATCGATCCCAACGACCGTACGGTGGACCGCGAGTCCGTCGAGTCCGTGCTCTGCCCGGTGAACGAATTCGCGATCGAGGAGGCGATGCGCCTCAAGGAGCAGCAGGACGCCGAGGTCACCGTCCTGCTGGTCGGTCCGGAGTCCGCACAGCCGGTGGTCCGCAAGGCGTTGTCCTACGGGCTCGACGCCGGGGTCCAGGTCGTCGACGACGCCGTCGTCGGCTCCGACGCCCTCGGGACCGCCGAGGTCCTGGCCAAGGCCCTGGCCGCCGAGGAGTTCGACCTGGTGATCTTCGGCAACCAGTCCACCGATGCGAGGACGTGTCTGGTGCCGGCCGCGGTCGCCGAGATCCTCGGCCTGCCGGCCCTGACGTACGCCCGGCACCTGGAGATCGACGGGGATCAGATCACGGTCCACCGTGAGCACGAGGAGGGCTGGGACGTCGTCGAGTCGTCGCTGCCGGCCGTCGTCTCCGTCGTCGAGGCGATCAACGAGCCGCGGTACCCGTCGTTCAAGGGGATCATGGCGGCGAAGTCCAAGCCGCTGGAGGTCAGGTCACTCGATGACCTCGACGTCGACACCAGCCGGGTGGGCTCCGACAACGCCGCAGCGATCATGTACGAGTTCCGCGACCGCCCGCCGAAGGAGCCGGGCACGATCGTCGAGGACGACGGCTCCGGTGCCGCGGCGACGCAGCTCGCCGACTGGCTCGTCGAGAAGAAGTTCGTCTGAGGCGACGGAGCGTCGACAGACGCCCGGCCGACCGACGAACTCCAGACACAAGGAACGAGACATGGGTGAGTTGCTGGTCCTGATCGATCACAGTGAGAGCGAGCCGCGGAAGGTCTCGCTGCAGATGCTCTCGGCCGCCAAGAGCCTCGCGGAGGCCTCAGGTGACACGGTCGCGGCGGTGTGGCTCGGCCCCGGTGCCGACGCCGCGGCCGCCGCGCTCGGGAGTCACGGCGCGCAGAAGCTGTACCACTGGGACTCCGAGGACGCCCTCGGGTACGTCACGCTGCCGCAGGTCTCGGCGCTGCAGGTGGCGTTCGAGACCTCCGGGGCGGACACGCTGCTGTTCGCCTCCGGGAACCACACCAAGGACGTCGCCGCACGGCTGGCGATCCGCCTCGACGCCGGGGTGATCACCGACGCGACCGACGTCGAGGTCGGCGACGACGGACGCCTCGTCGCCACCAAGGAGGTCTTCGGTGGGGAGATGATCACCACCTCGAAGATCGCCGACGGCAAGCACCAGTTCATCGGGGTCGCCGCGAACGCGTTCCCGGCCGAGGACACCGGTGGTGGGGCCCCGGAGCTCGTGGCCCTGGACGTCACCCTCGACGACGCCGCGACGGCCTCGAAGGTCGTCAGCGTCGAGAAGCAGGGCAGCTCGGACCGTCCCGACATCGGGGAGGCGGCGGTGGTCGTCGCCGGGGGACGTGGCCTGGGCAACGAGTCGGGCTTCGAGCTCATGGAGCAGCTCGCCGACCTCATCGGGGCCGGTGTCGGCGCTTCGCGTGCCGCCACCGACGCCGGCTGGTACCCGCACCGCTACCAGGTGGGTCAGACGGGTCGGACGATCTCGCCGACGTTGTACATCGGCTCGGGGATCTCCGGGGCGATCCAGCACCGCGCCGGGATGCAGACCTCGCAGAACATCGTCGCGATCAACAAGGACGCCGAGGCCCCGATCTTCCAGATCGCCGACTTCGGTGTCGTCGGCGACCTCTACAAGGTGGTGCCGAAGCTGATCGAGGAGCTCGAGGCCCGGAAGGGCTGACGGGTCTTCGCGCCGTCACCGGCGCACCCCGCACCGAACACCCGACGCCCCG
>SLDB01000083.1 GCA_007125475.1 Nitriliruptoraceae bacterium
CGTCGTTGATCGACTACCGCAAGCTGCAGTCCTACGCCGCTGTCATGTACGGCGGCAGCATCTTCCTGCTCATCCTCACGCTCACGCCACTCGGCCACGAGATCAACGGGTCGCAGCGCTGGATCGTGCTCGGGGGCTTCCAGCTCCAGCCCTCCGAGCTGGTGAAGCTGGGGGTGCTCGCGGCGCTCGCGGCGATGTTGCACGAGGCGAAGGGCGAGCCGCAGCTTCGCCACGTCGCCGGCGGTCTCGTCCTCACGCTCGTCCCGGCCGGGTTGGTGTTCCTCCAACCCGACCTCGGCACCGCGATGGTGTTCGTCTGGCTGGTGGCGGTGCTGTTCCTGGTCGCCGGCGTCAAGGCGCGGTACTTCGTCGGACTCGTCGCCCTGGGTGTCGCGGGCGTGGCCTACGCCCTGCGAACCGAGCTCATCCTCGACTACCAGGTCAGCCGGCTCACCGCGTTCCTGGATGCGGGGAACCCGGAGGCCGCCCAGACCGCGGCGTTCCAGACCCGTCAGTCGCTGATCGCGGTCGGGTCGGGTCAGTTCGCGGGGAAGGGGCTGTTCGAGGGGACGCAGACGTCGCTGTCCTACGTCCCGGAGAACCACACCGACTTCGTGTTCACCGTGATCGCCGAGGAGTTCGGCTTCGTCGGCGCCGCCGTCGTCCTGGGGTTGTTCCTGGTCATCGTGTGGCGGGGCCTGCGGATCGCGATCCTCGCCAAGGACTACTTCGGCACGCTGATCGCCTCCGGTGTCGTGGCCATGCTCACGCTGCAGGTGTTCGTCAACGTGGGGATGACGGTCGGGATCATGCCGGTGACGGGGTTGCCGTTGCCGTTCATCAGCTACGGGGGGACGTCGTTGATCGCGTGGTTCGTGATGATCGGGCTGCTGCTCAACGTCCACATGCGACGGTTCTGACCCCTCCGGCGACGCCGGCCGGCGACGTCGGCCGGCCCTGGCACCCACGGTGGAGCGGGCCCCGTCCCCCCCACGGCGGGTGCGGGGGTGACTGCTACCCTCGCGGCACCCGGTGCCCTCGGGCGCGGTCGGTGCTCGCACCGGCGGTGGTGTCCCGCGGCGCCGGTCCTCGGCCCCACCGTGGGCCAGAACGCCGGCGGCGGCCGCCGCCGGCCCGCGAACCGCAGCGACATCGTCGTGGGAGGTCCTCGTTGCTCGGCACCGCGCCACGCGTGAACGCGCCGCCGATCCCCGACCGGGCCAACCGTGCCGCCTACCGTCGCCCGGGAGGCGACGCCGTCACACCGGCGTCGTACTTCGCCGCCCTCGAGCCGCTCCTGGCGTACGTCAAGAAGCCTGCGCAGTACGTCGGCGGCGAGCACAACGAGGTCGTCGGTGACTGGACGGCCGCCGAGACGCGGTGGCTGCTGTGCTACCCGGACACCTACGAGATCGGCCAGCCCAACCAGGGCATCCAGATCCTCTACGAGGTCCTCAACGAGCGCGCGACCGCGATGGCTGAGCGCTCCTACGCGCCGTGGGTCGACCTCGAAGAGTTGATGCGCGAGCACCGGATCCCGACGTTCTCCCTGGAGTCCCACCGCCCGCTGTGGGCGTTCGACGTGTTCGGGGTGACGTTGCCCCACGAGCTGGGTCACACCAACCTGCTCAACCTGCTGGAGCTCGGTGCCGTCCCGCGTCGAAGCGCCGACCGCGACGTCGACGACCCGATCGTGCTGGTCGGTGGGCACGCCGCCTACAACCCCGAGCCACTCGCGCCGTTCATCGACGCGGCGGTGATGGGCGACGGTGAGGAGGTCGCTCTCGAGGTCGACGAGGTGGTCCGTGGCTTCAAGCGTGACCGCCACGCCGAGCGACTCACGGCCGCCGATCCACGCCACGAGCTGCTGCGACGTCTGGCGGGGGTCGATGGGGTGTACGTGCCCGCGTTCTACGAGCCGCGGTACCTCGACGACGGCCGGCTGCGCCGGACCGTCGCGGTCGAGCCCGGTGTCCCGGCGATGGTGCCCAAGCGCACCGTGCAGGACCTCGAGGCGTGGCCGTACCCGCAGAAGCAGATCGTGCCGATGACCGAGACCGTCCACGAGCGGTTCAGCGTTGAGATCTTCCGCGGATGCACCCGTGGGTGCCGGTTCTGCCAGGCCGGGATGATCACCCGGCCGGTGCGCGAACGCCGCCCGGAGACGGTGCAGAAGCTCGTCGAGGACGGAGTGAAGAACACCGGCTTCAACGAGGTCGGCCTCCTGAGCCTCTCCTCGGCCGACCACTCCGCGATCGGTCCGATGGCCCGCGATCTCGCCGACGCCTACGAGGGCACCACCACGTCGCTCTCCCTGCCCTCCACACGGGTGGACGCGTTCAACGTCACGCTGTCGAACGAGCTCGCCCGGAATGGCCGCCGCACCGGGTTGACGTTCGCCCCCGAGGCCGGCAGCGAGCGGATGCGGGCGGTGATCAACAAGATGGTCGCCGAGGAGGACCTGCTGCGCACCGCCGAGATCGCGTTCTCCGAGGGCTGGCGGCAGATCAAGCTGTATTTCATGGTCGGTCTGCCGACCGAGACCGACGAGGACGTGCTGGCCATCGCCGACCTGGGGATCAAGACCTACGAGATCGCCCGTCGTCACGGCAAGGCGAACAAGGTCACGATCTCGGTGGGCGGGTTCGTGCCCAAACCCCACACCCCGTTCCAGTGGGCGGCGCAGGACTCGCCGGAGGAGATCCGTCGCAAGCTGTCGCTGATCCGGCACGCGATCAAGGCGCACAGCGGGATCAAGTTGCGCACCAACGACCCCGAGGAAGGGGTGATCGAGGGGCTGCTGGCCCGCGGGGACCGGCGTGTGGCGGCGGCGGTGGAGCGGGCCTTCGAGCTCGGTGCCCGTTTCGACGGCTGGCACGAGATGCCGACGCTCGAGGTCTGGCGTCGCGCGATGCAGGAGACCGGCGTCGACCTGGCGTGGTTCTCCCACCGGGAGCGAGACGAGCGCGAAGCCCTGCCGTGGGACCACCTCGACAGCGGGTTGGATAAGGAGTGGCTGTGGAAGGACTGGCAGGACGCCCAGTCCGACCAGCAGCTCGACGACTGCCGGTGGTCGCCGTGCTACGACTGCGGGGTGTGTCCGGGGCTGAGCATCGAGCACGACACCGGCTACACCGGCGGCTTCCAACTCCCGGTGCTGCCCACGGGACTCGGCGGTAGCAGCCAGCTGCCGACCGCCCCGGAGCGGTACGCCTCCGAGGAGCCCTGACCCGCGCCGACGCCGACCGGTCGACACCGCCGACAACGAGGAACCCCGAGTGCTGCAGCGCTACCGCATCCGCTGGACCAAGGAAGGCCGCACGCGGTACGTCTCCGCGCGCGACCTCACCTCGGTGTGGGAACGGGCGCTGCGCCGGGCCGATCTCCCGATCGCCTACTCCGAGGGGTTCACGCCCCACGCGAAGGTGTCGTTCCCCGACGCCCTCCCGGTGGGCGTGTCCTCCACCGGCGAGTACGCCGAATTGACGTTCGCCGCACCGATCTCCCCGGAACGGGACCTCGGTGCGCTCTCCGCCACGCTGCCAGCGGGGATGGAGATCCTGACCTACCTGACGGTCCCCGACGGCGCGCCGAAGCTGGCGTCGATGCTGCGGGCGACCCTGTGGGAGCTGGCGTGGCCCCCGGTCGATGCGGCCGAGCTGACCGAGCTCCTGCGGCGACGCAGCGACGAACTGATGGCCGCCGATCACGCCGAGGTGCTCCGGCGCCGCCCCAAGGGCGACCGGACGATCGACGTACGGCCGGCCGTGATCGCGCTCGCGACCGCCACCCGCCGGCAGCCCGACGGCTCCGGCGCGCACACCGTCCTCCGAGCGGTGCTCCGCAACGATGGTCCCAACGTGCGACCGACCGACCTCCACGCCGCGCTGTCGCGTGAGGACGTGGCCCCGCCGAACGCGGTGACGCGTCTCGCGCAGGGCGCACCCGTCCCCGACGGCGTGCGCGAGGCTCTCAGCGATGAGGTCGTGTCTCTCGTCACCGACGTCGACGCGGAGGCCGCCTGACCCGAGCGAGCCCCACGTGACTACCACCCCACCCTCCGGCGCCGAGCACGACACCGACGCCGGTCATCGATCCCGCACGAACGCATCCGACAGCAACGAGGAGCGTGACACCCCGTCGTCGACGGGGCGGCGACGTCGTCGCCGCGGCCGCCGGGGGCGTGGCCGTGGTCGTGGGGGAGGAGCGGCGTCCACGTCCGGTGCGGGCGGGACCGACCCCGACGCGCCTGACACCAAGGCCCCCGACACCAAGGCCCCCGACACCGAGGCCCCCGAAACCGAGAAGAGCGCCGACGACGCCAGCGGTGCCGGGACGTCGGCGCCGCGGCGTTCGTCCTCGCACGTGCCGGCCTCACGCGGTCGGAGCCCCTCGCGCCGCCAGGCCGGCGCCGGCACCTCGGACGAGGCGGCGACACGCCCCGGCGGTGGCACCCCCGCCGAAACCGACACCGACCCGGCCGATGCCTCCGGGGGTGCCGGCGGATCGCCGGAGCCGGACGGCGAAGACGCACGTGTCGAAGCGTCGATCGCGCGCGACGGAACCCGGGTCGCCGCCAAGCGTGGGGGTCGTCGCGGCAGTGGTTCGGGTCGGCGGGGTGGTCAGCGCCCCGTCGGGGTCCCCGAAGAGGTCCGGCGGGCGATCCTCGAGGGGCCTCCGCGCACCATGCTCGTGTCCTCGCGCAGGGACCGTACGCAGATCGCCGTCCTGGAGGACCGCACGGTCGTCGAGCACTACGTCACCCGGAAGGAGGACGTCACCTACGTCGGCAACATCTACATGGCCCGGGTGCAGAACGTGCTCCCCGGGATGGAGGCCGCGTTCCTGGACATCGGCAAGGGGCGGAACGGGGTGCTGTACGCCGGCGAGGTGCTGTTCGACGAACTCGACCTGGAGGAGGGCACCGATCAGCGCATCGAGAACGCCCTCAAGCCGGGTCAGAAGGTCCTGGTGCAGGTCACCAAGGACCCGATGGGCTCCAAGGGACCGCGACTGACCATGCACCTGTCGCTCGCGGGCCGCTACCTCGTGCTCGCCCCCGGCTCGGATCTCTTCGGGATCTCGCGGAAGCTCACCGAGCGGGAACGCGACCGTCTGCGGCGCATCGTCAAGCGCGTCAAGCCCGACGAGCACGGGGTGATCGTGCGCACCGCCGCCGAGGGGGCGACCGACGAGCAGATCTCCGCCGACGTCGCCAGGTTGCTGGCGAAGTGGGAGCGGGTCGCCGCGCAGGCCGACGACGCCAAGGCGCTCACCGCGGTGTACGAGGAGCCGTCCCTGGTCGTGAAGGTGATCCGTGACACCTTCGGCCCGGAGTTCGAACGGTGCATCGTCGACGACGAGGACCTCTACCAGCAGGTCCGCGACTACCTGGAGGAGGTCGCCCCGGAGCTGCTGGAGAAGGTCACGTTGTACGGCGCCCCCGACGCCGGTGCCGCCGAGCGGGCCGCAGGCGTGCCGCTCAGCGAGGTCGGTGCGACCGGTGACCCCGAGGCGGCGGGTGCCACTGCGGCCGCCCCGGTCACCCACCAACGCGACACCCCCTCCGAGGCGTCGGTCACCGGCGACGCCGCGTCGGCGGGTGA